>NZ_DDLD01000086.1:0-53392 GCF_002339435.1 Acinetobacter sp. UBA2581
AACGTGTGGCTTATTACGTTCAAACTTAGCCTTAGCCATGTTAATCTTCCTCGTTTACGTCGAACACAATTCTGAGTAAAACCCAGCTCCGACATATCGTTTAAAAAAAACCAAACACCAAATACTTGAAAAGCAGACTAAATAGCCTGCTTTTGAAATATTTTTGCAACCACGTTGCCAAACTGTAATCTGGAGCTCTTATCGAGATTTGAACTCGAGACCTCTCCCTTACCAAGGGAGTGCTCTACCACTGAGCTATAAGAGCAAATATTAGCACTTCAAACAATGGAGCGGGAGACGAGGATCGAACTCGCGACATGCAGCTTGGAAGGCTGCCGCTCTACCAACTGAGCTACTCCCGCACGATGTTGGTACTTACCACTTTGAAGTCTTAAAATTGGTGGTGAGGGAAGGATTCGAACCTTCGAAACTTTCGTAGCGGAGTTACAGTCCGCCCCCTTTGACCGCTCGGGAACCTCACCATTTTTACACTTACATCAGTGTCGTTCTTTACTTCGCACTCCAAACTCTCTAAGATGGTGCCGGCACACGGATTCGAACTGTGGACCTACTGATTACAAGTCAGTTGCTCTACCAACTGAGCTATGCCGGCGTTTCTTAGTGTTTCGTACGTTTCGTATCGGAACGGTGTGCAGTTTAGCAAAACTCAGAATCCATGCAAGTGTTTTTTTCAAAAAAAACGCCAAAAACTCACAAAATTAATCCGTTTGATGATAATTCAACCGCTTTGATCACTGCGCGAGCTTTTATTTGGGTTTCATTCCATTCTGACTCAGGATTTGAGTCCGCAACCAGCCCTGCTCCGGCCTGAACATAGACCTTATTTTCACGAATCACGCAGGTACGAATGGCAATCGACATGTCCATTTCACCATGCCAGCCTAAATAACCAACAGCGCCGCCAAAAATTCCGCGTTTTACTGGCTCCACTTCGTCAATAATTTCCATTGCACGGATTTTTGGCGCACCAGAAAGTGTTCCAGCCGGGAAAGTTGCCTTAAAAACATCCAGTGCATCGACATCATCACGTACTTCACCTTGTACATTTGACACAATGTGCATCACATGCGAGTAACGTTCGATCACCATTTGATCAGTGACTTGTACTTTACCAATTTTTGACACGCGACCAACATCATTTCGGCCCAAGTCAATCAGCATCAAATGCTCGGCAATTTCTTTTTCATCAGAAAGCAGATCTTTTTCCAGTGCCAGATCTTCTTCTTTGGTTTTACCACGTGGACGCGTACCCGCCAATGGACGAACAGTCGCAATGCCATTTTCCAGACGAGAAAGAATTTCAGGCGAAGAACCCACAATATGGAATGGTGTGTTATTACCAAGCGTTTGCCCTTGTACCAGGAACAAATAAGGCGATGGATTAAGGTGACGTAATGCGCGATAGACCTGTAAAGGCTCACCATCGAAATCAGAAACCATACGATGACCTGGCACCACCTGCATCACATCTCCGGCACGGATGTACTCTTTTACCTTTTCAATAGAGGCAATAAAGTCGTCATGTCCAGTTAAAGACTCAAAATGCGGTGCTGTATGTTTTTCTGCTTTCAGGCTTACCGGTGTCGCCAGAATATTTTCCAGTTCATCCAGCTGCTGCTGTGCTTTATCATAAGCTGCCGGATCAGCTGCATCGGCATGTACAATCAGGAACAGGGTATCTTTCAAGTTATCGAATACGATGACGGTTTTGGACAGCATCATCCAGATATCTGGCAAGCCTACAGGATCGGCTTCAGGCACATTTTTTAGCTTAGGTTCGATATAACGTACTGAGTCATAACCAAAATAACCGACAAGACCACCAGTAAAGCTTGGTAAGGCTGGAAGTTCCACCTGAGTAGGTACTTTAAACTGTGCTTGAAAGTCACGGATATACTGGAATGGATCGGCACAGTGCTGTTTTTCAATAGAGCCATCTGGATGCTGAACAGTCAGTTCACCCGCATTACAGGAGAATACAGTGGATTCACCCAGACCGATAATTGAATAGCGTGCCCAGTTCTCCCCCCCTTCCACAGATTCGAACAGATAAGCCTGTTGGTGTTGTTTCAGACGGGCAAAGATAGATAAAGGAGTATCGGTATCAGCCAGACGCTGACGGTATACAGGAATCAGGTTGAAGCCTTGAGATGCAAGTTGCTGGAATTGAGCTGAAGTTGTCATTCGGTTTTTCTCTTTAAATTGGGGTTACTCAGTATGAAAATGGAATTGGACTGAGCGACGCCATCGAAAAACCTTACAACTATTCATCTTATTTCCTTCGTACCCTATTTAAGCAAGCAACTCACGTAGATCATCAACAATTTCTTGAGGATCACAGTCTGCTATATTTTCACCATGATTATAGCCATAGCTGACTACAATACAATCTATACCCGCACGGCGCGCAGCTTCGATGTCATTGACTGAGTCCCCGATCATCAGTACCTGATCTTTGGTCACGCCATAATGCTCCACACAATGCAACAACTGACGCGGATCTGGCTTACGCTCGGCAAAGCGATCACCACCAATGGTGTCATCAAAGTATTTCGCCATTTCCAGAATATCCAGAATACTGCGTGCCGGTTCTTCTGGTTTATTGGTCACACAGATCAGTTTTTTATCGTTAGCCTTACCCCATTCCAGAAACTCGATAATTCCGTCAAATGGCTTGGTATCTACACAAGGATCGGCATTATAAATTTCCAGGAACGTCGTAAGTAATTCCTGATGTTGGGCAGGTAATACTTCTCCCACCAGATGCTGGAGTACGCTTTCACAGAACTTGGACGTCCCTTTACCAATCCAGACTCGCACCTGCTCCTCAGTCACCAGTGGTAGCTGCAAGACATTCAGGCTCATATTCATGGCTCGATACAGATCATGGGCTGAATCCACCAAGGTACCATCCAGATCGAATAAAATCAGCTTACGTTGTTCCAGTTGTGCAATTGACATCCTGCCCCTCATTTTCTTTATTTGCAGCCATAAAAAAGGCATGCGTGATGCATGCCTCGATTGTAACCAATCATGGGCTTATTTAAACAACACCCAGGCGATAATCGCTAAAATAATCAGAACGATTAGCGAAATCAGTCCAATAGATGCATTTTTCTGTGCTTCTTTTTCCTGCTCTACACGAGAAACAGGCTGTTCCACCGGAATTGGAGCGGGTTCTGGCTTAACTGAGCTCAGGTCTACACCCTCAGCAATAGGCGCAGGTTTTGGAATACCAACATTGGTCGGCATACCATCACGGGTCAAGTTGACTGAAGCATCACGCTCTTTCAATTCTGGAATGCCCTGCTCATTCATCTGCTGGGCAGGAGTTTTCTCAACCGTTTCGATTTCTTCAACCACTTGCTCTGCTGTTTCTTCAACTTCTGGCGCCACTTCAACAGGCGCTACAGGTTCAAGAACCAGAAATTTCAAGCTGGCAAACTGGACTACATCGTCTTGTTTTAATCGCGTTTCCTGCTCAATACGCAAGTCATTCACGAAAGTGCCATTAGATGAGCCTAGATCCTGTACCCATAGTGCATCGTTTTTCAGCAGAAAAGCAGCATGCTTACGCGAGATTTCCGCAGCCTGCAGCACAATATCAGCCGCCTGATGACGCCCTACCAGCATGTCACGTTCGATTGCTATTTCCTGTCCGGTCAAGTCATCGGTAATTGCCTGTATTTTCCAAGTCATGAAATCTACTTCTCTATTTTCTTTGACATTATCATAACATGCTGTATGCAAATGCGAATGGTCTAGCTTTTGGGTCTAAGTGTGGTTGTTGTAACGGTATTTCTACTTTTTTCAACCTGCTGGACTGGCTGCTGTACCACTTGTCGCTGAATCCCCGGCTCAATTGCTACCGGTGTAGCTACTGCTGTAGCTGACGGCGTTGGTGCTGGGGCACTTGGGACATTCTGGTAGGTCGAATTCGTCAGTGGTGTCTTAGAAACTGGAATACGCTGCTGATACACATCTTCAACACTTTCCGGCAACTTGGCAAAATTACCGTCTGAATCGAGTGCCAATTGCAGGCTGTACAGCTGACCATAACGTTGCTGAGTCAGTTTACGCACTTCATTTCTATCACCCACAATCGTTGGGTGGATAAAGATCAACAGGTTTCGTTTCTGATTAGATTTACCTTCTGAGCGGAACAAACGTCCCACCCCTGGAATTGCCCCTAGACCGGGTACTGCCTGACGTCCATAACTAGTATTGTCCGAAATCAAGCCACCTAATACGATCGTTTGTCCATGTTCTGCCAGAATCGAGGTTTTGATCGCACGTTTGCTGGTGACCAAATCTTGTGCTTGGCCTTTATTGGCTTTTACATCTGAGACTTCCTGTTCAACTTCGAGACGTACAGTACCATCTTCACCAATGTGCGGTACAACTTTTAAGGTTACACCGACATCTTTACGCTCAATAGTGGTATAAGGATTAGCAACACCTGCGGCTCCCGTAGAAACTGAACCGGTCACAAAGGGTACGTTTTCACCGACAACGATGTAAGCCTCTTCATTGTCCATGGTCACAATGGATGGTGTAGACAACAGATTAGACTTGGTGGTTTCTTTTAAGGCCTGAATCATCGCGCCGTATAAACGGCGTGAACCATCACTACCTTCACGATAATCACCGATTACCAGTGAACTGCCTGCACCTACAGTACTTGCCGCACCTGCACCACCGCCAGTCAGATAACCTGCTGCAATATTTTTCAGACTAGTACCAAAATTATCAAAATTGATCAGACCAATTCCGCTGCTGATATCACCTAAGGCCCATTGCACACCCAGCTGATCTGCATCTGTCCCTTCTACTTCAATAATTGCTGCTTCAATCAGAACCTGTTGACGGCGTACATCTAACTGACCAATGGCAGATTCGATTTCACGCATCAGTTGCGGGTCTGCTTTAACCACCAGAGAATTCTGCGTGGCATCCGCAATAATGCTGACGCCATTGGCATTAAAGCTGCTGATCCCGCCCTGCTCGGTTTTCATGCCAGTATTTAGCTGTATATTGGATGCACCTAAGCTGTTTGAGCTAGTGGTATTATTGTTATTCAGGTTATTAGTCGAATTATATGAAGACGAACTAGAAGAAGAATTATCCAAACTCGTATTGACTGCTTGCCCTGTCACTAACCCCTGCAAAATTTCCGAAAGATTCTTGGCACTGGCATATTTCAAACGAAAGACTTTTAAACCACCCAGACGGTCTGCTGCAGGTACATCCAGCGTTTCGATAATCTGACGAATTCGCTTGCGTGTTGCCGGATCACCCTTAATCAAAATCCGGTTAGTACGCACATCTGCCATGACCCGCACCCGCGAACCACGCAAATCTTTAGCCGCGCCTGTTGCTGCCATTGAATCAATCAGCTCGATCATTTCTTCGGCCTGACTGGATTGCAGGCTAATGGCTTCAATATCATTCTGGCCCGTGCCATCCAGATTACGGATGATGGTTTCCAGCTGATAGATATTAGTGGCTCGGTCCGACACAATTAGTGCATTGGTGCCCGGAACGGCAGCCAAATGGGCAAACTGTGGCATTAACGGACGCAGGGCCGGAATCAGGTCATTCGGATTGGTATTTTCCAGCCAGATCACGCGAGTGACAATCTGGTCACCAGTCGCACGATGACGTGCATCATAGGGAATCCCGGAGCTTTTGACATTGCTGTCTGGAACCAGCTTGATGGTATTTCCTGAAGGAATGGCCACTACACCATTGACATTCAAGACCCCTAAAAACAGGTCATAAACTTCGTTTTTATTCAGTGGCTTGTTGGAAATGACCGTGACATTACCTCGAACCCGAGGATCTACCGCAAAATTTTTACCGGTAATATCCGCCACTTCATTAATGAAGGCGGTTAAGTCTGCATCCCGGAGATTGATTTTCCAGGTTTGCGCATAACTTGCCGTACTGACCATAGCAACCAATGGTGCGGCCACACAGAATGCCCATGCTGATCGATTATTATTAAATAAAGCCATAAACTTTTGTGTTTCCTAACCCTATGCGTGATGACACATCACTTCAAATCCTGTTGTATGGTCATCACCTGATCACCACGTTTTATTTCAAGTTTGACCTGACCTTCACGTCGAGCCTGTTCCAGTAACTGTGCTTCGGTTTGTCCCTGCGACAGGGTCTGACCATTCAAAGACAAAATCCGGTCTCCCGGTCTTAATCCCAAGCGATTACGCAGTGCAGCCGGTGTCCGTGAAGTCACTTCATAACCACCCTCTGCTGCACTTACCCCCATATTCTGTAAGTACTGGTCCTTATTTTCCTGCATCTGCTGGATAGCCCGATTGATTTCACTCTGCGGTGAAGGTTGCTCAGGCATACCACTTTCCGTATGCATCGGAGGCATCGGATTTGAAGATGCTGAGGTATCCGGCACGATTGGCTGGTTTAAACCATTTTCCAACCCTTTAAACAGGATTTCTTGGGTCGCACCGCTTGATTTACGCAAAATCACCCGGTCCCAATACACTTCAGCCAGCGTAAAACCGCTATTCCCCAATACTTCTCCGACCCGATAACGGTCAGACTGGTCATTAATTTTCAAGACTGCTGAAGAGTTATAGCTTGGGCTCGCCACCACAACTCCCTGCAAGACAATATTGGCAGTTTCAGCAGTGTTCGCTGCGTAAGTATTTTCCTGAAATAATGAAAAGACACTAATGTTCGGCACTTGAGCCTGTTGTGACCCCAGTTCTACCTGATCAATCTGCATCGCTTGTGGCGGAGCCACCAGAAGCCAGAATAAGGCGGCCAATTTCCAGCATAAATACAGAATCAGCAGGAACAATAAAATCGGAGCGATACGCTCTGTCTGCTTCAAATCAATATTTTTAAAATAATCGAGTGGGCTTGCCATTAGTTAAAGCCCCCCATTAAAGGCTGACGGGTACTAATCACGTAAGTATCCAGTCCAGCTTTACCCGTATAAGAAGGAGCATTCAATAGAAAACGCTGTGTCAGCTGAATATCCAGCATCAAGCTTGGATCCAGTTTAATATTCAACATACGTTGATCACGATTGTCGCGTACGTCCAACAGCAGCTGCCCATTCTCATCGGATAACTGACCACTCAGAACCGGTACATTCATACGCTCCTGACGCTGGGCAAACGTGTAAATCAGTTCACCACCGCTCCACTGCATCTGGCCATCTACATGGCTAAAGCCTTGCTCTTTTTTATATTTAAAATCGAGTTCTTTAAACTGAATCGGGTTGGTTGGCCATTGCCAGTCAGCAATCTTCTTTAAAGTTTCAGGTGCAAGCTGTCCCTCAAGATTTTTGACGGTTAAAGTTTTATTCAGACCATAGCCCATCACACCCGAAAACTGGGTATTACCGCTATGCAGATCAATATTCGCTCCTAATCTCAGCAATAACAGGTCCAAAGGACGAACCTGCCAGTTCAGACTTCCCCGAAGATTACCTTTTTTCCAGTCCGCACTTCCCTGCCAGATATTCCCGCTTACATTATGTAAGACCTGATTATTTTTATAAAATTTTGAAATTAACCAAGCTGCAGGTACTTGCAGAATCACAAAGACAAAAAAGGCTAGAATTGCAAATATCAACCATTTTAATGTTTTCGGCTTATTGCTCATCCCGCCACGACCAACCTATCCAATCGAAACCCCTAAATTTATAGTTTTGTCATTTTATAATCCCATTATGCACACTTTTTCTCTGACGCCAATTCATAGGCATAAAAAAACCAAGCAGGATATGCTTGGCTGATCAATCACCGGCCGTATGCATACCAGCCTGATGATGAATAATGAGGAAAAAGGATTAGATCACAAAATCTTCCAGTTTTGCGCCTTTCTCTAATTCAGCAACTAACCAGCGTGGCTGTTTACCGCGACCAGTCCAGGTGTCTTCCGGATTGCTTTTACTGCGATAACGTGGCTCTACAGACTTACGTGCAGTTTTTTTACGTTTAGAAGCACCAAACTCAAGAAGCTGTTCAATCGTTAAGCCTACTTTGTCGGCAATATCCAATACCTGATGATAAGCATCTTCAATTTCCTGATCTTTTTTCAAAGCAATTAAAGACTCAGCTTCTGCTTGTAAACGTTTTAACTCTTCAACTGATAAATTTGTAATGTCTGGCATCATGTTCTCCAATAAATAGCATTATTTCTTTTAATAAATAACGAACCCATGATATTTATATTAAGTGTAATATTCAATATAAAATTTTAAATGTATAACAATAAACTTAAGGGTCATTACAAAATTAATCATTAAATTAGAGATGCAACGCTAGTATTAAATTTCATGTTGTACAGTTAATTCCAGCGATTTTATTTTTTCTCGAATATGTTCAGGTATTTCAGTTTTCTGCATATTTTTATTTAAACATACAATTACTGCTTCTGAAGTAGCTACGATACTTTGCTGCTGTTCACTCCATAATAAATAATGCATTCTGACTGCACTATTCCGAATTTCATCAATTCGTGCCGCCACTTTTAATTGATCTGGATAAACCACAGGTTTTAAATAACGGCATTGATTTGAAGCCACTACTGTTAAAATATCTTCATCAAAGATATTTAATTTACCCAAATAAGCCAAACGGGCACTTTCTATATAACGGTAATACATGGCATTATTAACATGCCCAAACGCATCCATGTCTCCCCATGCAACAGTTTGCGAATAAATCACCGGATATTGTTGTAATTCTGACATTATTTCCTCAAATTCTGATTTCGATAAAATTAACATTCGATTCAAATACGGCATTTAACTGCTGTATTAAATCCTCTCTTCCCTGTAATACAGATTTAATTCTCAAATAGCTCATGCGAATGTCATCTGGATAGAGATCCAGCAATTGCTGAGCTTCTTCTACCCGGCCAGTCGCCTGTAGAATATGCCATTTGGCAAAACTTAATATTGGCAGTGCAGTATATTTTGCATCCCAAACTGAGATCTGCTGCTCAATATCTGCATAATCTGGAAACTGCTTTAATAACTGCTGCTGGAACCATAAATAAAATACATCCTGATTAAATTGGAGTTCCAGTAAGTGTTTAGCAAGGCATTCATGCTCAACACTCATTTCCGGCATTCTAAATAACAGTTTCAACCATAATAGCTTGACTTCATAGTCACGATTAAATATATCCTGTTTTAAATCAAGATAACGTTGTTTTAAATATTCCAAATCATCTTCAGTAGCCTGGTCATAAGCTATTAATAATTGCTGCAGCCATATTTTTTTTACTTCTTGGTCTAAATGACCATATTTGGTTGAACGTAAATATAACCAGGGAAACTGTAAGGCAAATTGTCCCCATAAAGCATTTAAACGCTGCTCATAAGCGGTTTTGACTCGTCTTAACCAGGGAGATAACTCATGCTGATTTAAAAACTCTAAATGTGTTAATGCCTGCTGACCATCTTGCTGTGATAAATAGATTTCAATCCGCTGTAATTCTGCCAGTTCAAATGCCATTGGATTAGACTGATTTAAACTACTTAATGCTTCGCTATATTGTTGCTGTCCCCAGGATAATCGGGCATCAATAATATGCTTGAGCAATCCTGACTGATTAAAAGACTGCTGGATAAAATCCCGTTGATCCTGTGCAGCATTTAATAACCAAACCACAGCTAACTGCTCATAAGGATGCAGGCGGGCAAAGCTGAATACCGTTTCATGTTTACGCCGTTTAAAGCTGAGATAACGCTTGGTCGCATACCACAGCATATGCATCATGAAGCTGATTACGATAAGCAAGCCCACCAGAAACCAGAAAGTGGTCTGGATCTGTAGTTCGCGCCAATACAGATAGACATAGCCCGCACCATAACCATAGCTCAGTACGCTCAAGATCGCTAAGCCCAGCAAACCAACCAGTAAATAAGCAAGTAAAATCTGTTTCATAAGCAATTAACCGATCAGGGTACGCGTATTGAGCTGAGGAGTAGGCGTTTGAGGTGCCGCCTTGATTTGCTCCAGTCGCTGAATCCATTGTTTGCTTTGCGCATCCGGAAGTTGAGCCAATACCTCGATCACACTTTTCAGGGCTTGCTGGAAAGCTACCTGCTGTCCTTGTTGCACACTATTTTCTGCAATCAGTAAACGCAGCTGAGCTTCTTTTAAGACCAGATTACGCTGCATTAAGACTGCACTCGGCTTCTCGACTGATTCAATCTGAATCCAGCGCTGCCAGAATGAGCTTTGGGATGTAGCGCGATTCTGATGCTGCACCTGGATTTCCTTTTCCATTTCAACATCAATCTGTTGCAGTAATTCTTTTAATTTATTCTGTTGTACTAAACGATTATTGATGAACTGCTTAAGGACTTCCCGATCCTTGTCAATCGCCTGATTCAGGCTACCCAGAAGAGCAGGTGCCAGTTCTAGATGTTCAAGCTGATTGGATAATTGGTTCAACTTTTCCATAGCCATTGCATATTGTTGCTGCTGCAAGGCAAACTCAACCAGATCCAGATATTGCTCGACTAAAGGTAGATCATCCTGCAAGTCAGCCCTAGGAGTATCCTGAACTGTCCCCTTGTTCGGTGTTTCAGGGTTTGCTGTTTGGCCCGTAGCAACCTGACGCTTTAAGGCCACCAGCTGATCATTCAGATTGGCATTCTGCTGTTGCAGCTGCTTAAAATTCTGGGTCAATTCAGTCTGTACTGAATTTAAGCCAAACAGGTCATAGCTCAGCTTGGCAATCCACGCCAAGCTCAAGATGAAAAAAACAATGAATAATTTTTTCATGCGTTTCCTAGTACATCAGTAGCTGCTGCAAAATCGTCGATCCGCTTAAGTCCTCTAACTGAGCGAATTGGAAACCAGCCTGATGTTGCTGTTGATATTCCCCAAGCATGGCAGCCAAACGCGGCCCCAAAACCAAATACAATGCCCGATTGATGAGATGCGGATACGGCTGCATCAAGGCTAGCCAGTTAAGCCAGCTCGCTTCACTGCTGACCAAGACTGCATAACGGGGATTAGCTTCAAGGCTCGTCAAATGTTTAGCTAATATCTCGGAAGTAACTGGCGGACACTGACGATCATATAAAATGAAATTCAATATATGAATTTGCTGATCCTTTAAATGCTGCATCATAAATTGACGCCCACCTTCACCTCGCCAAAAGGCGACAGTTGATCCGGTAGCTAACTGCTGTAGCGCAGGCAATTGCAGCATCCCTTCCGAAGTCTCCACATCAGGCACATAACTCTGGATACCGTAGCTTGCTAAAGCCTGCTCGGTAGCTTTACCTACAGCGACCCACTGGACACTTCCAAGATCACTCAATGATAGACCTGCCTGCTGCAAATATTGCATGCCCATCTGGGCAGCGGTCGGACTCACGACGACGATCAGTTTTGCTTGGGGTAGCTGCCTAAATAAACTGGCCAGCTCATCCGTATAAGGCTGCTGTAGCAGTTCTAGCAAGGGTAACTCTATCACCGGAATCTGCGCTGTCTGTAGGGCTTGCGTTAAATTTGCAGCACGATCACTCGGACGGGTATTAATGAACAACATTATTTTGAATAAAGGGCTTTCAGTAACTCGCCTGCGCCCTGATCTAGCAGATCTTTAGCCAGCTGCACGCCCAATTGTTCTGCATCTGCCATGTTTCCGCTCTGCTGTGCACGTAGCAAAGTTGCGCCATCTACGCTACCGACCCGGCCTTCAATCGAAATGACACCTTCATTTAAAGTGGCATAGCCTGCGATTGGCACCTGACAGCCACCTTCCAGATAGGCATTAAAGGCACGTTCGGCACGGACACAGGCATCAGTTTCTACATGTAACAGAGGCTGGATTAAATCTAATACTGCTTGATCTCCACTCCGGCATTCCAGGCCCAGTGCACCCTGTCCTACTGCGGGTAAACTTACTTCAGGCACAATACTATGACGAATACGATCTGCAAGGCCCAAGCGTTTTAAACCGGCACTGGCCAGGATGATTGCATCATACTGACCTGCATCCAGTTTGGATAAGCGTGTACCAACATTACCGCGTAAATCGATAATCTCAAGGTCCGGACGCTGTTTTAAAATCTGGGTTTTACGGCGCAAGCTGGAAGTTCCAACTTTGGCACCTTGAGGCAATTCGTCAAAACTGGCATAAGTATTTGAGACAAAAGCATCCAGTGGATCTTCACGTTCACAGATGACTGCCAAAGATAAGCCTTCAGGCAAAGCCATTGGCACATCTTTCATTGAATGGACTGCCAGATCAGCACGACCATCTAGTAAGGCTGCTTCTAATTCTTTTACAAATAAGCCCTTACCGCCAATTTTAGCCAATGGCGTATCAAGAATTTTATCACCCTGTGTAACAAAAGTGACTAACTCGACCTGAAGTCCAGCATGCAGGTCCTGTAAGCGTGCACGGATATGTTCCGCCTGCCAGAGCGCAAGTGGACTTTGTCGAGTAGCAATTTTTAGGGTCTTCATAAATTTCAATAAACAGTCAATGAGAACAATAGTCTAAACTTAACCTGCTCACTTGAAAATGCAAGCGAATTTATGCAAGTTTCAATACTGGTCCAGACGAACTCATTGATCCGTTTAGAGTTTCTGAATCCGTTCCCGCAAGAATGGCAAATGACGCCGACTGACCGCCAGACGCTCTTCCAGTTCACGACAACGCACCTGATACTGGCCGGAACTCACCACTTCCAAGCCTTCCAGATAGTGAACCGAAACCAGTGCATTACGGTGAATCCTGATGAACTGATGTCCAAACTCCTGTTCCAACTCCTTCAGGGTTTCATCAATCAGGACACTGCCGTTTTTATGGCGTACGGTCACATATTTTTGATCCGCCAGAAAATAATAGATATTTTCAACTGGCACCAATTCGACCCCGCGATAGGTCTTTGCCGCAATTTGATGGCGGCTGATATTGATTTCTTCCATATTTTCTTTTTGTTTTAGTTGGCTCATTTGAGCTTGGGTAAGTTTAATTAGATGCTCTAAAACCTGTGCCAATTCCTGTTGCATCACCGGTTTAAGCAGGTAGCCGTCTGCATTAGACTTGAATGCATCCAGCGCGTGTTGGTCATAGGCCGTACAAAAGACAATAGCCGGCATCGGGTCGAGCTGACGCAAATGCTGCGCACAGGTCAAACCATCCATTTCAGGCATTTGAATATCTAATAAGATGACATCAGGTTCATGCTGGTGAGCCAGATCAATTGCTTGACGACCATGCGTAGCTGTTGCAACCACATCATGCCCCAGTTGAGAGACTAAACGTGATAGTCGCTCGACAGCCAAAGGCTCATCGTCACAAATCAGGACGTCCATTTCTCCTCCTTAATCCAGTCAACATTATTCATTTGATTATAAGTTAACTGTGATTTCCTTGATTTCTTTTTATTTATAGCGATATTGCACAACCGTGGTAAACACCCCTCCACCGGCGAAAGTTTGAAACGTCATCGTAGGTCCGTAATAAGCTTCCAGACGCTGTCTGACATTTTCAATTGCAATACCATGTCCCTTTTTTAATGTTTTATTATCCTGCGTATAGGGGTTTGTTATGATGATATTAATTTGATTTTGCAAGATTTCAATCAATATGCTTATGGTACTCTTTGTCAAAATTTTTTCAACTCCATGGAAAATACTATTTTCCACTAGGGGTTGTAAAGTCAATAATGGAATTTGGACTTGTGAGTATAAGTCTTTGTTTTCTAATTTCCATTCGACCTGTAAACGCTCTCCCAGACGAATCTGTTCAATCTCCAAATAGCGCTGGCAGAGTTCAATTTCTTCCTGCAACTTGACCAGTTTCAATTCCTGAAAACTGGCCCGAAATAAACGGGACAAATTCAGCAACATTTGTTCGGCTTTGTCCGGGTCAATACTGATCAGGCTAATCACGCTATTGAGACTATTAAACAGAAAATGCGGATGAATCCTGGCCTGCATGGCCTGAATCCGTGCATGTAATTCACTGTGCTGCTGCTGCTCCCATTGTTCACGCAAATACAGATAGCGAAAACAGAACATGCCTAACAGGATACCAAAACTCAGATGTAGGCCGACCTGATCCAGTGCGACTGCCAGACTCAGTCCCTGAAAATTCAAATTGCTGCCAAAATAAGTCAGCACATTCAGACTGGTCGTAGTTACCAAAACAATCGCCTGTAATAGCAAAAATCCGCAGATTAATGCCAGCTTAATCCCCATACGTTGAAAGTGCTGATGAAAAAGCTCGACTAGCGCTGCAAAACATAACAGTATCCAGTTGATATACAGCATATATTGAAGCAGATCTGCCAGATTGAGTGCCTGCCAGGACTGTGCTTTTGCCAAGGCTAAGACCATGGCCAGCACATTGCCGCCAATAAACATTTCCAGCAAATAGTGCAGCTTGCCGATCTGGCTAAAAAAATAAGAGCTTTGCACTGATCCGGTCGGAGATGTAAAAGATTGATCGACTTGGACTTCGGCAACGGGCTTTGAATTTGTTATACTCTTTTTCGTTCTACTGCTTTTAATCTGATTGAGCCGACATGACCACATCTTCTAATTCCTCAAATCCATCACAAGCCCAGACTTCGGGTATGTGGGGCGGTCGTTTCTCTGAAGCGACTGATGCTTTTGTTGCTGAATTTACAGCATCTGTTCAATTTGACCAACGTTTTTATAAACAAGACATTGCAGGCTCGATTGCACATGCAACCATGCTGGCAAAAGTTGGCGTACTGACCGAACAGGAACGTGATGACATTATCGAAGGTCTGACTGCCATTAAAGCAGATATTGAAGCAGGTAACTTCGAATGGCGCATTGACCTTGAAGATGTGCATATGAACATTGAGTCGCGCCTGACTCAGCGTATCGGCATCACCGGTAAAAAATTGCATACGGGCCGTAGCCGTAATGACCAGGTTGCCACAGATATCCGTCTGTATGTCCGTGATGAAATTGATGCCATCCTGGAATTACTGAAAAAATTGCAAAAAGGCATCCTGGGTCTGGCAGCTAAAAACACCAATACCATCATGCCAGGTTTTACCCATCTGCAAACTGCACAGCCAGTGACTTTTGGTCATCACTTAATGGCTTGGTTTGAAATGCTGGTACGTGACTCTGAGCGTCTGATTGATTGCCGTAAACGTGTTAACCGTATGCCACTCGGTTCTGCTGCTCTGGCAGGTACGACTTACCCGATTGACCGTGCTTATACCGCTGAGCTTCTAGGTTTTGAAGCTGTTGCTGAAAACTCACTTGATGCTGTTTCTGACCGTGATTTCGGTATTGAATTCAATGCTGCGGCATCTTTAATTATGATGCACCTGTCACGTATGTCTGAAGAAATGATCCTATGGACATCGGCTCAGTTCAAGTTCGTAAATATTCCAGACCGTTTCTGTACTGGTTCATCTATTATGCCGCAGAAGAAAAACCCGGATGTACCTGAACTGATCCGTGGTAAAACTGGCCGTGTATATGGTGATCTGATGAGCTTGTTGACCCTAATGAAAGGTCAACCGCTTGCTTACAACAAAGATAACCAGGAAGACAAAGAACCATTATTTGATGCGATCGATACCGTCCGTGGTTCACTAATGGCATTTGCGGATATGATTCCTGCGCTTGTACCAAACATCGAAATTATGCGTGAAGCAGCACTTCGTGGCTTCTCAACGGCCACTGACCTGGCAGATTATCTGGTAAAAAATGGCGTAGCATTCCGTGATGCACACGAAATTGTGGGTAAAGCGGTAGCTCTGGGTGTACAGGAAGGTAAAGACCTGTCTGAACTGACACTTGAGCAACTGCAACAGTTCTCTGATCTGATTCAGGCAGATGTATTCGAAAAAGCCCTGACCTTAGAAGCATCTGTGAATGCACGTAATCACATCGGTGGTACTGCACCTGCACAGGTTGAAGCTGCGATCGAACGTGCGCATGCTCGCCTAGAGAAACTTTACGCTTAATTGCTTTCGCTTTAAATTGGAGTATTGATATGTCTCGACAAGTTTTTTGCCGTAAGTATCAACAAGAAATGGAAGGTTTAGACTTTGCACCATTCCCGGGTGCAAAGGGTCAGGAACTGTTTGATACGATATCTAAACAGGCTTGGCAAGAATGGCTGAAACACCAGACCACGCTGATCAATGAAAAGCGTTTAAACGTGTTTGAACCGGATGCGAAAAAGTTCCTTGAAGAGCAACGCGAGAAGTTCTTTAACAATGATGAATCATTGGAAAAAGCTGAAGGTCTAAAGCCTGAAGAAAAATAAGGCGCTGCCTTATTTTTCTTCAAGACAAGCACCGAAGGTGCGCGTAGGTCAACATTTGAAAAGCTCCATAAACGGGGCTTTTCTTATATCAAAAACACTGCTCTGCCCTTGCACAAGACAAGCAGCTATGAGTTCATAGAATAAAAAAACTCCTTACATAGAAATTTTTTTATCTAAGCTCAAGCTTTTCTTTTACGTAAATTAAGCGAAACATATAACTTCGAATGCTATAAAAAATTAATCTATAAAAAGAATTCCCTTTTTAATTTGAAAATTACTTCTTCATCAGATCATGAGTTAAATACCAGGCAAGAGACTCCTCGGATATTCTTTTTCTATAGATACTCTATTTCCCTTAAAAGCACTCTAAAAATTATTCTAGCTTTCATGAAATCGAAAATTATTGAACTAAAAAACAGGCTCAAAACCTGTCATTTTCCTACCGTGTTTTTTAAATTTAAGCAGCCATTATCTTACTGAAAAGCAATCAGATTTGTATCAAAATAATCAATTGTAAATTCTGTATACATTGCTCTCACAAAACACAACATTCAGCTACAAGAAACCACATGATTTTGTGGAAGGTGTTCCCTATAATGACCAGCAAGAAGATGAGATATCTTTGAATAACTATAATAATAACTGAGAAATACCCCCGATTTCATCCCAGTTCTTCCCCCAAAGGCTGGGTATTTTTTTGCCTGCTATTTTTATATTTCCTATTTCAGCTATAAAAAAAAGCCCCTTTAAGGAGCTTTTATTGATTAAGGCTGTTTCAGATATGGCCAGGCTGCTTTTAGATAAATAAACATTGACCATAAGGTCAGTACCACAGCTGTATATAGCAAAGCATAAGCCAGCATTTCTAGCGGTGGCCAGTTCAGCAGGAAAACCGTAATTGCGATCATCTGGAACGCGGTTTTGTATTTACCCACTGTCGACACCGCCACACTGGTACGCGCACCGAGTTCAGCCATCCATTCACGTAAAGCTGAAACTGTAATTTCCCGTGAAATAATCACAATCGCTGCAAAAGCCATCGAGATCGAAGGTTGCCATTGCACTAAGACAATAAGCGCAGCAGCGACCATCAACTTGTCTGCAACTGGATCCAAAAAACGACCAAAAGCAGACGTCTGATTCAGAGTACGCGCCAGATAACCATCAAACCAGTCAGTGACTGCAGCCACTACAAAAATTGTCGTTAAGATAATATGCCGCGTCACATCAGGACTGGTTTCATTAAATCCCATTGCCGGTGGCCAATATGCGACCAATAAAAAAACCGGAATCAGGATAATACGAGCCAAGGTCAAGATATTTGGAATATTCAGGATACGACCTGTAGTCATAGACACCGCCAATTGTTCCCCTCATGTACGATGAAAATGCACACTTTTTTCGAGGTTTAATCCATCATTAATAAGCTTCACTTTATACGAATTGACTTGAAGTGTCACTAGGCAAACACCGTCACTGTCTGTCTGGCCATCGCAATCAGCCGATTTTCTGCATCCCACAGATAGGCATGTTCTGTTGAATAACCGTCAGCCGCATGGTCGGTAATCACTTTATATTTAAACCAATCATGTAGCTGATGCTGCACTGGATGCACATAGGTTACAGTCCAGGTCAGGCTGCTCGCCGGGGCCAGTGTCTGAAACATCGGCAACACCCCAGGTGGCCAGATGTCAAAAATGGCCATCAGGTCAGCTAACTGAAATTCACGGTCAGAATGTAGATCGGGGTGGAAGCGGCACCAGCCTTCAAAATCAGGACGTACACTTGAACTGCACGGCAGATTCAGGTCTGCCCATCTGAGTTCGAAATGATCAAAGCACTTTGGAAGCTTGAACTGTGCAGGAATCCGGAACAGGGTTTCAGGAGGAGCATAATCCGGAGCCTGCATTTCCTGATGTACCTGAATGCTAGAATCACGCGCTACACCGAAACTGGCAATCAGAATGCTCTGAACAGCCTCATCCTGCCATAGACGCACTTCGATGGTAGTGACCGATTTGCCTTCACGCAGAATTTCCGCAGTCAGGCGTGCTTTGCCTTCCTGTACCGGGCCAACAAAAGTCACACTGGTACTCAGCAGACGTTTAGCAGGATCATTGATCGTCACCACGGCTTTTTGCATCATGACTGCAGCTGCAAGTCCACCGTAGATGGTTCTTCCCTGCCCCCAGCCTGTCGGCATTTCAATCCATTCTTGCTGCGCAATTTGTGCGTACAGTGCTTGCAACGACATATCGATCCTTCAACTTTGTCTGATGAACCGATATATTGCTGGAAAAATCTATGAATAGAAATGGCCTTTGACTCGAAGGTCAATGTGCATTTCTGCACTTGTAATTGATATAAAACGATTACTCATGCAGAACTTTATAAATCATCCGGGCCATCACCGAACCCAGACCCGGCACCAGTTGCAGGTCTTTTTCAGAAGCTTTAAGCACGCCCTGAATCCCGCCAAAATGGGTCAATAAATCACGACGGCGCTTCGGCCCCAGTCCCGGAATAACCTCCAGTACCGATGATCCCCGTTTTTTATCGCGTTTGGCCCGATGGCGGGTAATGGCAAAACGGTGAGCTTCGTCACGTACCTGCTGGATCAGATGCAGGGCCTTATGATCTTCTGGAAGCTGAATCTTGCTGCCATCGGTAAAATGCAGGGTTTCCAGACCTGGCTTACGCCCTTCGCCTTTAGACACACCAACCATAAAGGCATCCAGTCCAAGTTCTTGCATGACTTCCATCGCCATATGCAATTGCCCTTTACCACCGTCAATCAGCAGCAAATCTGGCAGCATGGCTTTTTTATAACGGCGGGTTAAGGCCTGACGCATCGCGGCATAGTCATCCCCCGCCTGAATATCATTGATAGAAAATTGGCGATAATCACGTTTGCGTGCACCACCACTGTCAAACACCACACAGGAGGCAACCGTATCTTCACCCATAGTATGCGAGATATCGAAACACTCAATCCGATCTACAGGTCGTCCCACGACTTCCTCTAACTGATGGAAACGTTCATTCAGCTCAAAGTGATTGGCCAGCTTGCCCTGAATGGCATGTTGCACATTCATCTGAGCGAGTTCCAGCCATTCGGCACGGGTTTCCCGGACTTTGGACTTGATCTGAATTTTCTTGTCAAAATGTTGAGAAAGTGCGGCTTCCAGCTCCTTCCGATCTGGCATTTCAATATTTACGATCAGTTCAGAAGGAATTTCATCGGCAACCTGGAAGTAGAAATTGGCAATAAAATCCGAGAGCATTTGCCCCAGATCATCACTCAGCATATCCGGGAAATAGCCTTTACCGCCGAGCATTTTGCCATTACGCACATGCATGATTTGCACACAGGTCACCCCTGCCTGATAGGCAATCGCCAGAATATCCGCCTCACCTTTGACTTTATAAATCGCCTGCTGGGCCTGTACATCACGCAGTAACGCCATCCGGTCACGATAAAATACCGCCTTTTCAAATTCCAGATTTTCTGCAGCTGCTTCCATCTTGGCAATCAGTTCCTGATTCAGCTCTTTGGTATCGCCTTGCAGGAAGCGAATCGAATTATTGACATCTTCCTGATAATCCTCAGGCGAAATCAGGCCGACACAAGGGCCGGAACAGCGCTTGATCTGATATTGCAAACAAGGTCGAGTACGATTGGCAAAGAAACCGTTCTCACAGGAACGTACGTTGAATAATTTTTGCAGAATAACCAAAGTATCGCGGGCATTGTAAGCACTCGGATAAGGTCCAAAGAACTTGCCGACCTGATGTTTGCCCTTGCCACGACCGCTGGCAATCCGCGGATAAGGCTTGTCTGCAGAGACAAAAATATAGACATAGGATTTGTCATCACGCAGCATGATGTTATATGGCGGACGATGCAGTTTGATCAGGTTTTGCTCTAGCAATAAAGCTTCAGTTTCTGAACGCACCACCAAGGTTTGAATGTCATAAATCCGTGCTACCAAAGCTTGAGTCTTGGGATGATCAAGGGTTTTGACAAAATAACTGGAGACCCGATTTTTCAGGTTCTTGGCTTTTCCCACATATAAGAGTTCGCCATCTTTGCCATACATCCGGTAGACCCCGGGTAAGGTAGTCATATTGGCCAAGATTTTTTCAATATGAGGGCGTGCGTTATGAGGGCGTGCGTTCTCGTTCACCTAAAACCTATTTTTCACCTGCAATATGCAGATATATGTGATGTTTAATGTGTCATTTTCAAGCGATGACACAAAATTCATCCGAACTGTCATCCAAAGTGAAACAGGTTATGCTCAAAGTGCCGTATTTATAAGCAACCCAATATGGTCTGATTGCTAAAAGCTATAAGTCGCCTGAACTAACTTTGCTATGCTCGACAGGTTCAATCTCGAGATGATCCAAGATGACAAGTTCCCAATCCGGTATTCATGTTGTGCAACCTGCCACCTCTAGCCATAGTCAGTCTGAGCGTGACCGTTTGATTGGGAAACCGCGTTTTCATTTTGAACCTCAGTCTGTAATGCAGTTGCTACGGGAACGGATCATCGGTCAAGATGTGGCCTTAAATGAAATTGAAAAAATGCTGCATGTGGTCAAGGCTGACTTTTCCAGTCCAGAACGTCCGCTTTCGGTTACCTTAATGCTTGGCCCGACCGGTGTTGGCAAGACCGAAACTGTGCGCCTGATTGCCGAAGCAATTTATGGCCGCCCTGATGCTTTCTGCCGGATTGATATGAATACTTTGGCGCAGGAACATTATGCAGCTGCACTGACTGGTGCGCCTCCGGGTTATGTTGGCTCTAAAGAAGGTCATAGCCTGTTTGATGAAACCGCTATTGCCGGAAGCCATACCCGTCCCGGCATCATGCTGTTCGATGAACTGGAAAAAGCCAGTACTGAAGTCATTCGTGGCCTGATGAATGTACTGGATACCGGCCGACTGACGTTGACTGCTGGTACCAAAACTATCGATTTTCGTAACTGCATGATTTTTATGACCAGTAATATCGGCGCACAGGCCTCACAGCAATATCTGGAAAAGCTCAGTTATCTGCCGCAAAAAGTGCAGCAACTATGTCTGAAAAAAGTACCGACCCAGCAGATCATTGAAAAAGTCATGCAGCGCAAGTTCGATCCTGAATTTTTAAACCGGATTGACCGTACCTTGCACTATCAGGCCGTCCAAAATGATGCCCTGCCACGACTGGTTGAGATTGAGCTGGATAAATTAAATCAACGTCTACAACACCAGAAACGACAGATTCACCTCACTGATGCAGCCAAGGCTCATTTTTATCAAGGTCATGACATCCGTTATGGCGCCCGTCATCTGGGCCGGAAAATACGGACTGAACTGGAACCAATCTTAGCGATTTATTTCCTGAACCATCCGGAGCAACTGCAACTCCATCTGGACTGCATTAATGGTCAATTGCTAGTTCAACCTCAAGCATCTAATTTCAATTAAACTGTTTGATGTGCTTGAATCGCCTGAATCAATGCATCCGGGTCTTTAGGTGAAATCAGGACATATTTTTGCTGATCTGCCAACGTATAGCTGACTTTTAAACGCTTGAAAGACAAAGCAGGTGCAATTTCTGAGTGATCTGTAGGCTGGATGTTCTGAATTGAACTGAGCGGAATTTGCCAGCTCAGCCATAGGCTTTTAATGGTCAATTGCCCATCCTGCACGATATAACGGGTACTCCAGACCGGCCACCAGACCAAGAGGATTGTGAGTATATAGACTGCGGTATGCACTGGATATTGAGCCATCGTCCCTTTGGCCTGCATGGTCAGTAGTAATTGCAATAACAAACCACTCATACAGATTAAAAATGCCAGCAACCACCAGTCTTTTTTGGAACGAAATACACGCATCATCTTCCCCTTAATTTGTTTTATCTTACACAAAATCAGAATGATGTGGTGAATCTCTGCAAACAATAAAAAACGCCCATGTGGGCGTTTTATTTTTTATGTTGCAGCTTAAGCAAACAGATAAGGACGAACAAAGATCAGGAAGAAAATACCTAACATCAAGAACCATTTCAGGAAATAGTACAACTGGCGGTTTTGTGCTTTTAAAGCCTTAGCCTTAACCCGAAGTTGATAGACATAACCAAAGGCCTTGTTTAAGCCACCAGTCTGATCTCCAACTTCATTCGGTGAGCTAGCTGCCGTCATCACTTTTTTGCCAAACCAGTGATTGAAGCGTTCCATCCAGCGGGTTTTTAAAGGTCGCTCGACATCTGCAAAGAAAATGATCCGGTTCTGGTCAGTCTTGTTTTCGGCATAATGAATATAGGTTTCATCAAATACCACGCTTTCGCCGTCACGCCAGGAATAACGCTGACCATCGACATCGATAAAGCAGCGGTCATCATTCGGGGTCATTAAGCCCAAGTGATAACGCAATGAACCGGCATAAGGGTCACGATGGCGTACCAGACGGCTGTCGGGTGCCAGCTCGGTAAACATAGCCGCCTTAATAGTTGGCAAGGTTTTGAGCAAAGCCGTAGTTTTTGGGCAGAGTTCTGCTGCAGATGGATGCGCCGAGTCATACCATTTTAAATAGAAGCGTTTCCAGCCAGTCTTAAAAAATGAGTTAAACCCCAGGTCATCATATTTGCTCGATGCCTTGATGCCGCCTTTCTGATAGAGCGCCTGTGCTTCATCACGAATCATTTCCCAGTTTTCATCCAGCACTTTTAGGTCTTTAAAATGCTGCGTATCGATATAAGGCTGATTCGGTACACGTGAAAAGGCGTACATCAGAAAATTGATCGGTGCAAACAGGGTCGAATGGTCAAAAAACTGGCGATAAAAAGAATGCCGAACTGTGCCACGTCGCTGAATATATAACGCTGAGATGACAAAGATGGCCAAAATAATCCACTTAAGCATATCAATACCCAAAAAATCCTAGCCCTAAAAAAGAACGGGGAAAAATAAAAAAGTCACATCTGGGCCGCATTATAACAAAGCTGCTTTTGCTCTCCCTACCCGCTTGTAGAACACAGCGTTGCATACATTTTCTTACATCCGTATCGAATAATTTGAATCTCAATTGACTATTTTGACCAAAACACCACACAGCAAACATTCCCTATCTGGTCAATTTGCGTTATAAAAACAGCGCGACAGCAATAAAAAAGTGAAATTGAAACAATAACTTCATTACACTGCGATAACGGTTCACTGTATTCCGGATATGACAACACCTTGATTGAGCGATGAAAATTGATGACCCTTGCGTCACGGCTTGATACAACTTGTGTTGTTCTTTTTGGATATAGTTATCGTAAGATTAGCGAAGTAAAAAAGTGCGCGGGAAATGCGCGCTTGCTTCACAACATCAACTTAGAAGTCCTCCAAAATAAAGGAGATCAGGGCATGATCCACGCTGGCAATGCCATTACCGTCCAAATGCTTGAGGACGGAATTGCAGAATTCCGCTTTGACTTACAAGGTGAGTCGGTTAACAAATTCAACCGTGCAACGATTGAAGATTTCAAGGCTGCGATTGACGCAGTTTCCGCTGCTGACATTCAGGGTTTAATCGTGACTTCAGGCAAGTCTACATTTATTGTAGGTGCTGACATTACTGAATTCGGCGATAACTTTGCTCAAGGCGAACAGGCAATTGTTGACTGGGCACTACCAGTTCATGAAATTTTTAACAGCTTCGAAGACCTGGACATTCCTAAAGTTGCCGCGATTAACGGTATGGCGCTGGGTGGCGGTTTCGAGATGTGCTTAGTCTGTGACTACCGTGTGATGTCAGAACAGGCGCAAGTCGGCCTGCCTGAAATCAAACTTGGTATCTTCCCTGGTTTCGGTGGTACGGTTCGTTTAAGCCGTCTGATCGGTATCGACAATGCAGTTGAATGGATGGCCATGGCTACTCCGAAAAAACCGGCTGCTGCACTGAAAGATGGTGCTGTTGATGCGGTTGTGGCTGCAGACAAACTGAAAGATGCTGCGATTGACCTGGTGAAACAGGCGATCCATGGCCGTTTAGACTGGCAGGCAAAACGCCAGGAAAAACTGGATCCAATCAAGCTGAACATGCTTGAGCAAATGATGGCGTTCAATACGGCGAAAGGTGCGGTTCTTGCAAAAGCAAACCCTGCTCAATACCCGGCGCCAAAACTATTGCTTGATTCTCTTCAGGCAGGTGCAAGCTTACACCGCGATGAAGCGTTAAAAGTTGAAGCTCAAGGCTTTGCGAAAGCAGCGGTAACTCCACAAGCGGGTGCGTTAATCGGTCTGTTCCTGAACGACCAGGTGGTGAAGAAAACTTCTAAAAAATATGAACAAGGTGCACATCCAGTGAACCAGGCTGCCGTTCTAGGCGCAGGGATCATGGGTGGTGGTATTGCTTACCAGGCGGCAAGCAAAGGCACTCCAATCATCATGAAAGACATCGGTAACCAGCAACTTGCACTGGGTATGTCTGAAGCGAATAAACTGCTGACCAAGCAGGTTGAACGCAAGAAAATGAAACCGGCGCAAATGGGTGAAACCCTTGCTCGCATCCGTCCTACTTTAAGCTATGACGAGTTTAAAGAAGTCGACATCGTGATCGAAGCGGTAACCGAAAACCCGAAAGTGAAAGGTATCGTACTGAAAGAAACTGAATCTAAAGTACGTGAAAACACGATCATTGCGTCAAACACCTCTACGATTTCAATCACGCGTCTGGCTGAAAATCTGGAACGTCCTGAAAACTTCGTCGGTATGCACTTCTTTAACCCGGTACACATGATGCCATTGGTGGAAGTGATTCGTGGTGAGAAGACTTCTGCTGAAGCAATTGCAACGACTGTTGTTCTTGCTCAGAAAATGGGTAAAACACCAATCGTAGTGAATGACTGCCCGGGCTTCCTGGTAAACCGTGTACTGTTCCCTTACTTCGGTGCATTTGACCTGTTACTGAAAGATGGTGCTGACTTCCAGCAAATCGACAAAGTGATGGAAAAATTCGGCTGGCCTATGGGCCCTGCTTACCTGATGGACGTGGTCGGTATCGATACTGGCGTTCACGGTGCAGAAGTCATGGCTGAAGGCTTCCCGGATCGTATGAAACCTGATTTCAAAGGTTCAATCCAAGTGATGTACGAAAACAACCGTCTGGGTCAAAAGAATGATGTTGGTTTCTACAAATACGAACTTGACCGTAAAGGCAAAAAAGCCAAAGTGGTTGATCCAACTGCATACGAGCTTGTGGCATCTGTTGCAACTGCTGAAAAACGTGAATTTGATCCTCAAGAGATCATTGACCGTATGATGCTGGCTTTCTGTAACGAAACTGTTCGTTGCCTGGAAGACAACATTGTTGCAACTCCGGCTGAAGCAGATATGGCGATGATCATGGGTGTAGGCTTCCCTCCATTCCGTGGTGGTCCATGCCGTTATATCGACCAAACTGGTGTAGCTGAGTATGTTGCACTTTGCGACAAATACGCGCACTTAGGTAAGGCTTATGAAGCGCCGCAATCATTGCGCGACATGGCTGCTAACAACAAAAAATTCTACGGTTAAGGAGTGACGTGAATGGCTACTTTAAATCCACGTGACGTTGTGATTGTTGATGGCGTACGTACTGCCATGGGCAAATCGAAAAACGGTATGTTCCGCAATGTACGTGCCGACAGCATGTCAGCTGAACTTATCCGTGCGTTGATGATTCGTAACGAATTCGACCCGAATGAAGTCGAAGATGTGATCTGGGGCTGTGTGAACCAGACTCTGGAACAAGGTATGAACATTGCACGTAACATCGCATTGTTAGCTGACCTTCCTAAGACTGTTGCAGGTCAAACGGTTAACCGTCTGTGTGGTTCTTCTATGCAGGCAATCCACACTGCGGCTGCACAGATTGCGACTAACCAGGGTGATATCTTCATCATCGGTGGTGTAGAGCACATGGGCCACGTAGGCATGATGCACGGCATCGACCTGAACCCTGCTGCATCTAAGCACTATGCAAAAGCATCAAACATGATGGGCCTGACGGCTGAAATGCTGGGTCGCATGAACGGCATTACTCGTGAAGAACAGGATGCGTTTGGTGTTGAATCTCACCGCCGTGCCTGGGCTGCAACTGAAAATGGTCTGTTCCAGAACGAGATCGTAGGCATTGAAGGTCATAATGCTGACGGTTACAAAGTTCTGTGCGATATCGATGAAGTGATCCGTCCGGATGCCAACATCGAAACTTTCCGTGCTTTACGTCCAGTATTTGACCCTAAAGGCGGGACAGTGACTGCTGCAACATCTTCAGCATTGTCTGACGGTGCATCTGCAATGCTGTTAATGTCTGCTGAACGTGCTCAAGCGCTTGGTTTGAAACCACGTGCTGTGATTCGCTCTATGGCGGTTGCAGGTTGTGACGCTGCAATCATGGGTTATGGCCCTGTTCCAGCAACTCAAAAAGCATTGAAACGTGCTGGTCTGACCATTGAAGATATGCAAACTGTTGAGTTAAACGAAGCATTTGCTGCACAAGGTCTATCTGTTCTTAAAGGCTTAGGTCTATACGAGAAACAGGACATTGTGAACTTGAGCGGTGGTGCGATTGCATTGGGTCACCCATTGGGCTGTTCTGGTGCGCGTATTACCACTTCCCTACTGAACATCATGGAACAGCAAGATACTCAAATCGGTCTTGCGACCATGTGTATCGGTCTGGGTCAAGGTATCGCGACCATTATCGAACGTGTTTAATTCTTAAATACTTCGAGACAAAAAACCCCGCTTATTGCGGGGTTTCTTTATTGCGAACTATTCATTCAAAGTTTTGTAAAATACACATAGCCTTATTTATGATAAAGTTGAATATTAAATATAAATTTAAAATAATTATGAAAAAATATTTAGCATTTACAGTTCTGAGTCTAAGCTTGGTAGGATGTGCCAGCACACCAAAAGCACCACAATCTGATTACTTTGCAAGAATTCAAAAAGAATTTAAAACCCAACCTGTGGCTATCTTGACAGATGCCTGCCTACTACGTAAAGAACTTGGTGACAGTCATATTTTACTGGATCAATCTAATCGTACTGCCGAAGCAATATCTCAATCATTGGTAAAACAGTTAAACCAGAATGCGGTTCAAGTGACCAAAACCTTCCAGCCAATACATTGCGGTTTCTTTGAAAAGCGTACCATTCAGACTTATAAAAAACGTAATACTTTAGAGTCGCAACCTGAATATTTAGGCACTTATCCTGTTTTGGCAGCCAACCAACCTGCAATTACTGATCTGGATGGTGCAAGTATCCAACTGCTGCTTCAAAAGAGTTTTAAAGCCAGCCATGGGCGTTATGCGTTAAGCAATAACTATCAACCTGTAGATATTGATATTACAGATCGCCTAACTGACCATCTCAAGCCTGTGTTAGGCACATCTAAGGTTCTGATCATCCAGGTCTTAGGACAACAGCCTTCTTTAGGAAAACGGATTGGTAATATTGCCGGCACAGCTGCTTTCGCAGTTTTAACAATGGGTGTAGTTGTAGCAGATGATCCAGTACCTACAGAAGGCCAATACTATGTACTTTCTTATGTTGATTTGGATAAGAAACAAATTTTATGGTCTAAGCATCAAAAATTCGATGGAAAACTTTATCAGACCGACCCAGTTAGCGTAACGACACCAAATATGCTAAAACCTTTGGGTCTTTAAAATAGAAATAAATAAAAAACCCTGTTTAATAACAGGGTTTTTTATTTAAAAGAATGTTATCCCTTTGTAAATTTAGTTGAATATTCAACCAATAAAAACTTATCCATCAGCCACTTATATTTGACAGGCGTATCATAACCCCACATTTCTCTCCTTTATTTATGGGGTTATGCATGAAAATGCTTAAAACACTTCTAGCAACTGCAATCGTTGCAACTTCAGCTTCTGCTATGGCTTCTGCAACAGTTTCTCCTGTTGCTGCAATGAAAGAACAAGCAAAAACTGTTGCCGCTCAAACTGCTCAACAAGCAACTGCGCCTGCACAAGCAAAAGTAGCGACTGCGACTGTTAAAGCACAAGACTCTGCTGCCACAGCTACTGCTGAGAAACAAGCGGCTGTCGCTAAAGTAGAAGCAACTCAACAACAAGCTGCTCAAACTAAAGAAGCAGCAAAAACTGAAGCGGCTCAAAAAGTAGAAGCTGCAAAAGCTGCACCTGCAGATATGAAAAAAGTAGCGGATTCTAAAGTAGAAGCCGTGAAAACTGATGCAGCTGTAAAAACTGCTGAAGTAAAAGAAGCAACTGTAGCAAAAGCTGAAGAAGTAAAAGCAGCACCTGCCGAAGCAGCTGTAAAAGCCGAGAAAAAAGGGTGGTTCTCTTGGTTTAAAAAATCTGCTTAAGATATTTTAAATCCATAAAAAAAGATGTCCGAGTGACATTTTTTTTGTTTTTTGGCTCTTTCAGATTTAAAGTCAAAAATATAAAGACCTATAAATCTCTTATTAGACCTTTCGGGCTAGCATAGTCGCAAAATGCTGCTTGATCCGGTTGCCCTGCTCATCTACTCGGTGTAATTCACCGACATTTTCATTATATTTCACCAGATTCCAGCCTTCATAATAGGCACTAAGCTGTCCCGGCTTAAAACTAAACGGAAAGTCTGGCTGTACCGGAATATCATCGGTATCCATCGCACAGACAATCAGGTTATAACCGCCCGGCACTGTCGCCTGCTGCATCTGTGCAATAAGTGGTGGAATGGTATCGGCCTGCAGGAACATCATCACCACTGTACAGCAAATGAAGTCATATTGACCCTGAATACTGGGGTCAAGATTTAAATCCCGTTGCTGAACCTGAATATTCCCGATTTCTTCATTCTGAATGATCTGCCTTAAGGTCTGTAGACTATTTTCATTCACATCCCAGGCGTCGACTTCAAAACCGTTCTGACTCAAATACAACGAATTGCGGCCTGAACCACAACCGACATCCAGCACACGACCACCCTTTAAATACGGCATAGCTGCCAGAATTTCCGAATGGGTCGGGCTTAGCTGATATTTCTTGTTAAAGTAATCCTCAGGTTTGCAGTAAAAACGCAGCTGACATTCTGCATCTTCACTGGCAGAAATAATCTTATGCCATGCCTGTGGCTCAATGAACGGTGGTTGCTGCTCTGGCGTAAATACATGTTCAGACTGTATATGACCTGACGGATCCAGCATGGCAAAATGCAGCTCACCTTTGAGCACAGTCAGCTTTGCCCAAGTGCCCGCTTTGGTATTGTGTGGCTGCTTGAACCCTTGTGGGATAGCTTGCTGCATCCAGACCGGAAATTCTTTATAACATTTCAATTGTTGCATAAAAGATTGTGCTCCCTATTCTCGCTTTCCGTCTGCAAACATGCTTCTGGATATTCATTTTTCTTAAGCATAGCTGGTTCTCTTACCAATGAGAACTGGCACATCTTTGATGTAAGCAATGCAACAAGACTAATTCTGACAGAAAAACATCATGTCATTTAGAGATAAGAAATCATAAGATCCTTATACTTAGAGTTTGTTCTCTGCCTCTTTAAGTGCCTGCTGATCCACTTGAGTCATTTGCTGATTGAGCTGCACTATTTCCTGATACAGCTTATTGAATTGCTTTAAGGGTGCATCTTCATAGAACATAAAGGTCTGGTTTTTCTTTTCCCATTTATTGTTTTTCAGCACCAGAAATAGCTGGTCTGCTTTGGCCAGACTCTGTTTTTCAATTTCAAAAATTGCATGGGCATTATCCTGCTGCTGATTGGCTTTCAGATTATCTGCCAGCTGCTGACGATAGCGGTTTTTAATGTCCAGCTGTTTCACCTGCTCTAACTGCTGGGTTGCCCGCTGTTGAATTGTCTGTTCATAACCATCGACAATTTCATGCACACGCTTCAGCATGGCTTCGGTTTCTTTATAGTCTTGGGCTTGATCTTTGGCTAAACGGTCAATGTCCAGAAAACGATCCCAGTCCGCTGCTTTGAGGTCACGTAAATACTGATTGCGAGCCTCGGCACGATCACGCATCTGACCCAGAATAAATTGGGCCATCACGGCATAATCCCCATCCAGACGATCATCTTCCAGATCAATCTGAATCGGTTTAGACCAATCCTGTGCCTGTTGCAAAATAGATCCAGTTTTTTCTTCCAGTACCGTTTCATATTCTTGCAAATCGGCCTGCTGTTTCTGCTCTACAGAATTTTGATAAAATAACCAGATCAAAATTGCCAGTACCACTCCAGCGATAATCATAAAAACACGGGGCATCTACACGCTCCAGGTCTGTCATCCAGATCTTGTTGATTTTTTACACTATGCTTATTTTTCCAGCATAATTCAAGACATAGAGCTTTTCACATTTGTGAACGTGCTTCCTCAATACTGAAAAAATGAATCCAGTAAAAAGCCTGAAGAAAGGAAATAAGTTTTCAGACTTCCTTTCTTCATGACGTGATCTGGCTATACCGAAACTGACTGACCTGATCAGCCTGACCCATCGGATTGTGTGCTAGCGCGAACCAAAAGGCAGACTGAGCTCAAGCCGATTCGGATCAAACTGCTCCCTGACGATCTGGACATTGGTGGCATTCCGGTCAATGCCAAAAGGTTGCAAAATCACATAGATTCCATTTCTTGGATCTGAGGACTGCAAGCCTTGCGCTACTGCCAGTACATATTCCCGGAACACAGTAGGCAGACTGTCCAGATCTGGATTAGGCGCTGCTGCCCCCATGTCAATATTTACAACGACATCACCATCGACACTATAAGCCTGGATATCGCGTTCAATTTTCATCAGGCGCATCTGCAAAGCCTTACGCTGGCTGGCACCTTCCTGATAAGGCGTTATTTCCGTCACAGCACGCATTTCAGGCTCTGCCATGACAGTTAAGGTGGGAAGTACCGTTGCTTCAGAATGAGCAGGAGCTGCATGACTCAGTACAGGGAGAGTAAAAGCAGTACAGGTCAGCATCAGGCCCAAGCTTTGAATGGATTTTAGGAGATTCATCTTATTACCCCTCGGTTGGAAAAGGGAAAGCGTCAGATTAAATCTTACAAGTAATACAGCTTCTTATTGTTAAGTTTGATAAACGGTCAATCGGACCCATTACACCCTCATAAAGCCAACCAGCAAATCAGGAACAAAGCTCCTAAAAAATATAAATTAATCAGATGCTAAGTTTAAAAAAGCAAAAACCCCCGATTTACGGGGATTGATTTGCATTACTGGCTCGTCCTTTAAGGAGATCTTGGAAATTGCGCTACAGGAGATGGATTGTTGTAGTTTTCTAATAAGCCCAGATTCACCTTGTCCAGATTAATCTGTAGTTGAAGACCACGCCCTGGCTGCATGCTGCTGCTTCGATCGATCCCGACATTCTCCAGCAGTGTATACAGCCCCTGGGTTGGATCACTAGATTGTAAGCCCTGGGCAATGGTCATCACATACTGTTGCAGTGCAGGTGACAGTAAACTCAAATCTGGAGCTTGGGTCGGCTTGATATCGAGATTTGCCAGCACATTTGGATTGACCATAAAATTTTCTGCATCCTTAGTTCCCCGGATTACCTGATGCTGCAAGGCAAGACGATTGGCTTCATTCTCAATAAACGGGACATAGCCAGTCTCATTACTCATTTCAGGTTCAGCCATAATGGTCATCGTCGGTAAGGTAAGTACCGGTTTCTGTTCTTCTGCATGTACTGCTATGCTCAATGTACCTAACAGAATCCCAAATAAAGATGTTTTTATACTATTCATGGGCTTTCCCCCTACTTCAAATTTCACAACCTGAATGCCTTCATCGGTTGCTAAAGTCTGTATTTAATTATCTATTAGATTACCTTGATTATTTTGAGAACTCATTCCTGCTCAGATGAATGGCAAAACAAGTTAATTCTTAGGCTGAATCAAAAATCACAGGCGAAAAAAAACCTCAAACATTGTTTGAGGTTTTTTCGAATATGGTGGCGAGACCCAGGATCGAACTGGGGACACACGGATTTTCAATCCGTTGCTCTACCAACTGAGCTATCACGCCGATGCGGTGTATTAAGCCGTATCTAGACACATTAGTCAATCGAAATTATGAAAAAAAAGATTGAGTGTCTGAATTTTGGCCTAAAAAAAATCCCTGATGGGATCAGGGATTGAAAACTTTAAAATCGTTTTGAATATGGTGGCGAGACCCAGGATCGAACTGGGGACACACGGATTTTCAATCCGTTGCTCTACCAACTGAGCTATCACGCCGATGTCGCGTATTAAACAGTTTCAGCTCTTAATCGTCAAGTACATAACGTATAAAAATCATCAAATGTTTACTTTTCCATCGATTTACATGCTTATACAGCAATATTTTCACTATTCTCAGCAAATACCTGACTAATAAAACAAATTGAATCCGGTATTTACAAAAAAAGCAGCCCGAAGGCTGCTTGGAATTTATCTGTATCTAAATTTTTTCAAGATTTGCCAGACAACGGTGAATGGCTCCGCATCCCGGTACGAATGCTTTTACTCCTTTTTCCTCTTCCATACGGCATGCCTCACTCACCAGCCTTTCTGCAACCCCGCGTCCACGGTTGGCCGGATGCACCACAATATTTTCCAGGGTTCGGCTTTCGCCTTGTCCCGTGCACCAGATGGCGCCGATGATTTTGGTGTTAAATTCTGCGGTATAAAGTAAGGTATACTGTGCAAGGTTTTGCTCTAGATGTTCAATGGCATCTGCCCCATCACTAAATTCAGGGCTAGTGTCATACAGTCGCTCAAGCTGGCTGCGCACTTCGTCGTTTTCTAGAGAAGTATAAGCATGTACGGTAATAGGCATTGATAAACCCTCCTGAGCAATCTAATATGCGGTGACGTCGTCACGGCGAAAATATTTTCTACATCAATCATTTTGACGTATTTGAGGAACGTGTCTATGACAGATCGTATCAGTGAAGTGGTAAGAAATACCAACGAAACCAAAATTCGAGTTCGTTTGAACCTCGATGGTACTGGTCAAGGCACTTTAAACACTGGTATTCCATTTTTAGATCATATGATTGATCAAATCAAGCGACATGGTCTGTTTGATATTGATATTCATTGTGATGGAGATCTGGAAATTGATGACCATCATACCGTAGAAGACTGTGGTATTACCTTAGGTCAAGCCTTCGCTCAGGCTTTGGGTGATAAAAAGGGCCTACGCCGTTATGGACACTTCTATGCGCCGCTTGATGAATCTTTAAGCCGTGTCGTGGTGGATCTGTCTGGCCGTCCGGGTCTGTTTATGGACATTCCATTTACCCGTGCCATGATTGGCCGTTTTGATGTAGACCTGTTTTCTGAGTTTTTCCAGGGCTTTGTCAACCACTCGCTGATGACTGTACACATTGACAACCTGAAAGGTAAAAACAGTCACCACCAGATCGAAAGTGTATTTAAGGCATTTGCCCGTGCACTGCGTATGGCATGTGAAGTTGATCCACGTGCTGCGAATACTGTTGCTTCAACCAAAGGTACCTTGTAATGACCCGTATTGCCCTTCTTGACTATGGCATGGGAAACCTACACTCAGCAGCCAAAGCACTTGAACACGTCGGTGCAACGGTAGATGTGACTAATGATCCAAAACTGATTGCCCAAGCCGACAAAATCGTTTTTCCGGGTGTGGGTGCAATGCGTGACTGCATGCAAGGCATGCATGAAGCCGGAATTGATGAAGTGGTACGTAATGCCGTGTTTAACAAACCGGTATTGGCCATCTGTGTCGGTATGCAGGCCCTGATGCAACGCTCTGAAGAAAATGGCGGTGCGGATGCACTGGGCATTTTTGCAGGTGAAGTGAAACACTTCCCGGAAATGGCAGGTTTAAAAGTGCCGCATATGGGCTGGAACCAAGTACATCAGGCCGATCCAAGCCATCCAATGTGGAAAGACATTGCTCAGGATGCACGTTTCTATTTCGTGCACAGTTACTATGTGGAACCGCAAGATCCAAGTATCGTGGCAGCGACCTGTAACTATGGTATTGATTTCTGTACTGCCCTGCATAAAGACAACCTGTTTGCGACTCAGTTCCATCCGGAAAAGAGCCATACTGCAGGCCTTCAATTGCTAAAAAACTTTGTGGATTGGAATATCTAATCCAATACATTCAAAAAGCTCGCATCATGCGGGCTTTTTTATGGGCTACAGCTTAAAATTTTATTTTTGAAAAATAATTCACATCCAAGCTTCCTTCTCTAAGGTATGCTCTATTCAACCTGAATATTCATCAATGGAAGATGCTTTAATCATGGATACCCAGCTTAACGATATTCTGCCGAGTAAAGAGGCAATAGCAAATTTTCCACCTTTTCAAAATATCGCGCCTGAAAATATTGTGGTGATTAACAGCATTCAGCAATGTGAAGCTCTACGCGAAGAACTTGGGCAGATCGCAGTCTTTGGTCTGGACACTGAGTCTAAACCGACCTTCAAGGTTGGTGAAGTGTCCACTGGTCCGCATCTGATTCAGCTGGCCACTCTGGAAAAGGCCTACCTGTTTCAGATGAATACTGCCATTTGGGATTTTCTGAAACCGATTTTTGCCAATCGAGACCAGATTAAAGTTGGTTTTGGCCTGAAAAATGATGCGCATCTTTTCCGTAAAAGAGGCATTGAGCTGAACAGTGTGATTGAACTGTCAAAGTGCTTTGGTGCGTTCGGCATTAAAAATCCTCTTGGATTAAAAAATGCGATGGCTTTGCTATTTCAGGTGAATTTTCCTAAATCAAAACGGGTTACGACATCGAACTGGGCGAAAAAACATCTCAGTCAGGCACAAATTGAATATGCGGCTGCAGATGCCTATGCACCTTTACTGGTCTTTGAAGAATTGCTGCACCGTGGCTTGGGTCCTAAGGAAGTTCCCAATACTTCACTAAAATTGAAAATTCGCCCGCATTCAAAAATTTGAACAAACAGAAGATCAGTTTTCTAGCGAAATATCATTTTGATATCAGACCCCCTCAGGAGTATTACAAAGAATAAAAAAATTGAAGAATAAAATCCTGTCATTCCAGCATATCTTCAGACAGGTTTTCTTTTTTCATACCGTTTAAGAGTTAGAAATTTCGACTTTATTTGCTAAGATGAACTCACTGAAATTCATTCTAAAGATTGAGCAAGGAGCGAAAGCATGCTGATCATCCCTGCAATTGACCTGAAAGATGGCAAATGTGTCCGTTTAAAACAAGGTCGTATGGAAGACGATACCGTATTTTCTGACGATCCGGTGGCAACAGCACAGCATTGGGTAAATGAAGGCGCTCGCCGCTTGCATTTAGTAGATTTAAATGGTGCTTTCGCAGGTACACCGATTCATAAGCCAGTAGTAGAGGCGATTGCCAAATCACAGCCAGAATTGCCGATACAGATTGGTGGCGGGATCCGCTCACTGGAAACCATTGAGCATTATCTGGAAGCAGGTGTATCTTTTGTGATTATTGGTACAAAAGCAGTGCAAAATCCTGAATTTGTAGAAGAAGCATGCAAAAAATTTGCAGGCCACATTATTGTGGGTATCGATGCCATGAACGGCATGGTAGCAACGGATGGCTGGGCGAATGTGACTGATGTAAAAGCGACTGATCTGGCAAAACGTTTTGCAGATGCAGGCGTGTCTAGTATTGTTTATACCGATATTGCCCGTGATGGCATGATGCAGGGTGTCAACATTGAGCAAACTGTACATCTGGCACAATATTCAGGTCTGCCTGTAATTGCTTCAGGTGGTGTAACCAATATGGATGACGTGCGTAACCTGAAAGATCAGCCTGGCATTTTAGGTGCGATTACCGGTCGTGCGATCTATGAAGGCACTTTAAATCTACGTGAAGCACAATTATTGCTGGATGAACAAGAAGCGCTATAATAGCGTCTGCTGAAAAAGAGGTCTGTGGACCTCTTTTTTTATTGTTCAATTTTTTGATCCTCTCTCCCATGTCGACATCTGTTTCCCAAACATCCTCTACCTGGAGAACTAAAGTTCCTCAACTTGCTCTGATCCTGATTACCATCATCTGGGGTGGCAGCTTTATCACTGTACAATATGGCCTGAATTTCAGTAGTCCGGTGATCTTTGTCGGATTACGCTTTGCAGCGGCGGCAATTGCCGTAACTCTGCTGTCGCTGAAGCACTTGAAAGGCATGACACTTAAAGAAGTGGCAGCGGGTGCCCTCATCGGGGCGGTGATTGCAATCGGTTATGGAACACAAACGGTGGGTCTGCAAACGATTAGTAGCAGTGAATCAGCCTTTCTGACTGCGCTGTATGTTCCCTTAGTGCCGCTACTGCTATGGCTGCTATTTCGTAAGAAACCGCACTTCATGACCTGGGTCGGTGCCCTGTTTGCCTTTCTTGGTCTGGTCTTTTTAACCGGTAATGGCTTTGGTGCCATCCAGCTGAATTTTGGTCAAGCTTTGACTTTGCTCGGCTCGATTGCCATTGCACTTGAGATTATTTTTATCAGTCATTTTGCTCCAAAGGTGAATACCCGGCGTGTCACCGTACTACAACTCATTTTTGCCTCGCTATTTTGTTTTCTGATGGCACCGATACTGGGTGAATCTCAGTTACCTGACTTTCACTGGCATCTGGCAGGTATTTTGGTCGGTCTCGGTATTGCCAGTGCCTGTATTCAGCTGGTGATGAATTGGGCACAGGAAATGGTAGATCCCTCTCAAGCTGCGATCATTTATGCCGGTGAACCGATCTGGGCAAGTTTATTTGGACATATGGCGGGAGAACGCTTACCTGCTTTAGCACTTATGGGAGGCTTAATGGTCGTACTTGGGGTAATTGCCAGCGAATGGAAACCAAAATTTTTCAGAAAAGAAAAAATAGAAGAGTTGAAGGAAGATCTTTCCTAAGCTTATGAGCTCCCCCTCTTAGAAAAGGGGGAGTTTTTTATCTAGAGAAATATAGCTAATCTTATTTGGTATACATCGGTCGATTGTCATTCAGACGCATAATGCCGCGAATCGCGCGATAGACAATCCAGATCCAGGAAACAAAAACTACAATCAGACAGAAAGTAGATGCACCAAAAGCGACGCCTGCAAACAGGTCCGGATCTTCATGGGTAAAGAACAGGAATAGGAATGGTACAAAGGCCACAATATTCCAGAACAGATACCACCAGAAACTGCGGATTTGCCAGGTAAAGTGACTTTCAAAAATCGAGCCTCGTACATCCGAGCGCTTCACATAGTTAATAATCAGCGCAATCACTGCCAGCAAGCCACCACTAAAAATGGCCACAATATATAAGATATAAAGAATCAGGGTTAGCGTGCGATTTGAGTCTTTATCAATTGAATAGTTCATCTACGCTCCTGTGGTTGTTTCTAGATATTCAGGCTGTTAAAGGGAGAAATCAGCCATATAATCAAAATGATGTTAAAAGCTATAGTACAAAAATAAATTTGCCGGAAGGGTTGTTTTTGTGTTTTATGCTGTAATTTTTGCTGTGCCAGCCAGGCTGCCGGCCATCCTCCTAGAAAAGCTACCAAATGCAGGGTGTTTTCAGGAATACGGCGATTGCCCAGTTGTACCGCTTCCTTATCCTGGGCATATAGCCAGTAACTGAGAACATTCATCAGGCTCACCAGTAACAGGATCATTCCACTCAACAATCCGGCTAAACTGAGTCCCGCCAGTACCAAAATATAGGCCACAGAAGCAACCTGCATCGGCTGTAGTTTTTCTGGCTGGCTTCGGCCTGATGTTTTAGTTTTTGTTTTTGCCGTTTTGGTTTGTGATGCTTTCAGGTACATAACCTGCTGGGCACGATAACGTCCCTGCTCATCTAGAATCACCAGATAATCTAGCGCACAACCAACAATTGGCCGTGGACCGGGACGGGCAAAATCTTTGATATGCAAAAACACGCGATCTTTGGCCGGATCATTGGGCTGAATAAAGCCATAGCCTTTGTCATCAAACCATTCTACCAAACGTCCCTGATCGCGCATTTTGCCTGTTCCTGTTTATTTTTAATTTAAGCTGTCACAAATTTTAAACGTTCAATCAGCATGTTACGCATCTCTTCCGGATTTTTTTGCAGAATATCTTCACCGGTGCGGCCTTCAGCAGCATTTTTCTGTGCCACCTGTAAACGCATCATCCAGAAACGGCCCGCAGCCATTGCCAGGTAAAGCTCCAGACATGATTTTTCATCCTCAGTCAATGGACGCACAGTTTCATAGGCTTTTAAAAAGGCATTGGCCTTTTCTTCATTTAAAGTAACTTCCGGATAATTGGTACAGAAGTCATTTAAAGTAATTGCAATATCAAACAGGAATTCATCTTTATTCAGCTCGTAAAAGTCCAGAATACCTTTCAGTTGGTCACCCTCAAACAGGGTATTGTCACGGAACAGATCCGAATGGATAAAGCCACGTGGACGATCCGGATATACTGCGGTTAAAGCTTCATACAGGCCCAGAAGTTTACCCAGTAAGACTTTATCTGCTGCGTTCAGACTCGGTTTAATTTCCTGTGCTACGTTATACCAGTAGGCATGGTCACGGACAAAGGCGCGCTCAAGTTTAAAATCTTTCAGTGCGACATGCATTTTGGCCTGAGCAATGGCAATCGCTTCCGCCTGCGCAACGGTAGATGGCATCGGATGCTCGCCCATCATGCGTGGTGCAATTTGTGCCGGCTTATTTTTTAGCGTATGAATGGCTTTGCCTGAATGGGATAAAGGCACCGGTACGGCCAGACCTGCCTGCCCCAGATGCTGCAAGACCGGCACCAGTTCTCCGGCGGCCTGTTCATCCATATCTTCAAAAACGGTCAGCACATATTGCTGGTTTTCGCAGACCAGAAAATAGTTTGTATTCTGGATACCTCCTTGAATGGGAATCAGATCAATCACCTCAAGTCCATAGGGTGCTGCGAAATCCTGAACTTCCTTTAAAGTCAAAGTGGTATAAACCGACATAGAAAACCTGCGAAAAAACTTACATATTTTTGCTAGAATACCGTTTCCATCTACCAAGGTGTAGCGCTTGCGTGGGTGAGTTTCATAATCGGCTGTAATAATTGGAAAAATTTATGCTAGCTAAACGTATTATTCCTTGTCTGGACGTCGACAACGGTCGCGTAGTCAAGGGTGTTCAGTTCCTTGATATTCGTGATGCGGGTGACCCGGTAGAAGTGGCACGCCGTTATAATGAACAAGGTGCCGATGAAATTACTTTCCTTGATATTACCGCTACACATCATGGACGCGACACCACTTACCGTACCGTTGAGCGTATGGCTGAATCTGTATTCGTACCGCTTACCGTAGGCGGTGGCGTGCGTAAAGTCGAAGATATTCGTCTACTATTAAATGCAGGTGCGGATAAAGTCAGCATCAACTCGGCAGCCGTCTTCAACCCTGAGTTTGTACAGGAAGCCTCACAGCGTTTTGGCGCGCAATGTATCGTGGTAGCGATTGATGCCAAAAAAACTGGCGAGAATAAATGGGAAATCTTTACCCACGGCGGACGCAAACCGACCGGCATTGATGCCCTGGAATGGGCAGAAAAAATGGCCAGCTACGGCGCAGGCGAACTGTTAATTACCTCTATGGATGCCGATGGCACCAAAGCAGGTTATGACATTCCACTCATGCGTGCTATCAATGACCGCGTCACTGTACCAACGATTGCCTCTGGTGGCGTAGGCAACTTGCAGCATCTGGCTGACGGGATTATCCATGGTGGTGCCGATGCAGTACTTGCCGCCTCTATTTTCCACTTTGGCCAGCATACCATTCCTGAGGCCAAGGCTTATCTAGCTGCTCAAGGTATTGAAATGCGTCTTTAAACGACAGCCTTCAAATGAAAAAGAGCGTGAATATCACGCTCTTTTTTTATGCATTATTCTTAGAAATCATTTAAATTCTGGACAAAAAAAGGAGTCTTGCGACTCCCTATAAAAACCAAGAAGAACTACAGCACTTGGTATCTTTGACATTTACAATATAACTCAATCTGTATGCAGGTTGATAAGACTTTCAATCATCAACAGACGCAAATATAGGTGAAATCCTGAGCACAATATTGACAATATATGCAGAATTTATTGACAAATCACGACAGGGTTAACCAAAGTGAGAAATGGTTAACATTTTATGTGGCAGATTACTCGAAATTTAAGTTATTTAATCACGATCTTTAGCCCATTTAGCCGGGAAATAACGCTGGGCTAAGTGGGTTAAGCGCATAGAGATCTGTTCCGGCAAGACAATACCAAGGGGATTTTTCTCCTGTAAATCTGCTGAGGAAATCACCCGGGTTCCCATTAAATAATCAAACCAGGGCTTGGTTACACACCAGTTGGCGTCTTGGTTACTATTCATATGGTGATCATAATGCCAGGGAATTTTTTTTCTGGCCCATTCTGGCTCCAGATGTGCTCGCCGATGCATATAGAAATAATTGCCTGCACTATACAGCGTGGCCAAAAACATACCTTTGGACAAGGGATAAAAAGCCAGCCCGAATACGCTTGCTGCGACGGCCAGTGAACCGATTTCATTGCGGATTCGCCAGTTTTTCAAACCTTCCACATAGGCATAATCAGAAAATCTGGTCTTGCGAACTTCACGATGATGTTCCCAATGTGAACGCATGCTGTCCGGCACTGGGCTATAACGCGTCTGCCCTGCTCGATGCGTACCATGCAGCACATATTTATGCGCAAACCATTCAAAGCCATTGGCTACGACCAGTCCTGCTAGAAAGCCTTTCCACATGATCTTTTCCTCCCTGTTTGTTTACACTATAGGTCAAACAAAGGGCTAGATATTGACCGATAATTTCAATATCATTGACAAAAAACGACAGAACAAAAGAATTAAAAAATGCACGTTCCCCAAGATTATGTCGGTTCGGTATATGGTGGTTTAGGACATTTGCTTTTGGACTATTACCAGCTCAAACAACTGGACATTCCCAAGAAATTGTTTGCGATCCAGAACCTGGAGCGTTTTGATTATATTCTCTGGCGTGATCTGCTCAGCCAGCTGGACCAGGAGTTGCAGCGGCCGGCACTCGGCCTGGAAATCGCGCAACTGGTGCAGGCCAAACATCTGGGTATTATTGGCTATCTGGCATTATCCAGTGAAACGCTGGGCGAAGCCTTTATGCGTTATCATGACTATCATCGCCTGATCTATGATGGCAGTCCTTTACAGGTCAGTCTGGATCGAGATTACCTGTCCATTTCCTGGAGCGAGATTCCGTTTAAAGTGAGTACGCAACTCACAGATGAGATTGCTATCGCGCTCATGACAGAATTTATTCGCTCAAGCATTCTTGACCAGCATCAACTGCATCTGCATGAAGTCCATTTTCAACATCCGGTCAATAAAAATATTGCGGTCTATGAACAGTATTTCCGCTGCAAGGTCCGTTTTGGTCAGGCCAGAAACCAGGTACTGATTCCTGTGAGTGAAATGTCTACGCCTTTAAAGAAAGGTGATCAGACCTTACAGAAATTACTGATGCAACAGGCAGAAGCGGTGCTGGAAAAACTTCCGAACTCCACCCAGATTGATCAGCGCTTGCAACAGGCGATTCTGGTGGGTCTGCAGAAAAATATGTTCCAGATTGAACATATCGCCAAACAGATGAATTTTTCTGTACGTCAGCTACAACGTTACCTGCAAAAACAGGGTCAGACCTATCAGCAGCGTATACAGGAAATCCGCTGCATGATGGCCATGCAATATCTGAAAGACCCTAATCTGAGTCTGCAGGAAATCAGCATGCTGCTTGGCTATTCTGAGCAGAGCGCATTTCAGCGTGCCTTCAAGCAGTGGACGGTTCAGACCCCACAACAATGGCGCTCAGAATACCTGGAAACCCAGGTGCAGGAAAAATTTCTGGACTATCCTGCTACTGCAGAGATTAATGTCCCATATCAGATTTAAAAATTTGAATAAAATAAAAAAGCTCCTCATTAAAGAAGCTTTTTTCTAGCCGGAATAGTGATTTAAGAAATTTCTATAAAAATGGATTTTCAATTTCATCTGCATCATTGCGTTCAATTTTTTCTGGCAGATCCGGTGTTTCTTCGAGCTGCTGCACAATATCATTTAACAGTGCCTGCAAGACTTTGGCTGCCTTGAGACCAGCCTGGTCTTTGGTAATTTGCAGATTGCCATACAGACTGACACAGTCCAGATCATTCTCAACTGTCAGATCATGAATCGCATGCGATTCGGTTCCATTTTCAAATGCTTTAAACATTAATTTCTACTCTGTTTTATTATTTTTACTCACCTGTCTTCAGCATGCTACCTGAAGCCTGCTTTTTACAGCAAGCTCCTTTTCACTATTTCAGCAGCTGTAGGATGTATTGCAGTAAGGCCTCAATCAGCTGTTTAACAATCGTGTCCTGGGTATCATGATCGATCCCGTTCTTATTAACTGATGAGCTGGTATTGCTTGTACTGGCTGAACTTGAGGCTAACGGTTTGAACTCACGCTGCAGTTTTTCTAGATCTTCTTTAGGCACATCTTCAGCACACTGGCTTTCTGCATCCCAATTCGAATAGGCAATTTTCTGGTTGGCCTTCACAGCATTTGCAGTCAACGGCAGATGATAGGTATTGCGTTTCTGTTCTTCAGTTAACTGAGGAAACAGGTTAATGCCGAGCTGCTCTTCCAGATAGCAGACACTGACAATGCGAACCTTGAGCGAATTATCATTAGGTGCATAGTAGGCACCAATGGCACCAGTTTTCGGCATGTAGATCGCTTTATACACGGCAGTTGGTACAATTACACCCTTGCCAATAGTTTTCAGCTTTTTGGCAGCAAAGACTGGCCCGGTCACTACATACACGTCCTGCTTCTGCTTGGTCACAATGGCACGGGTCGCTTCTTCCAGCTCGCGCCAGACCTGCTGATTGTTCTTTGGTGCCTGCGGGACCATATTGGCCAGCGAGAAACTGTCAGACTGTGCAGCTTTATTTGGCATATCCGCATTTGGCGCCATATGGCCTCGGTCATAGCCTGAACCCCGGTAGTCAGCCAAAGTCGCACGATGAGCAGCATTTAGTCGTGTTTCTTCATGGAAGTTGTCTTCACGTGGAATTTTCTGGCTCAGACGCTTCGGTGTTAAGGCCTCCGCCACCCAAAGTGGCGTTTTGGATACCCCAGAATAACCCACATTAAAGCCATTAAAACACAGTGAATAACTGTCTTTTTTCAGGCTGTCTTTCATTAAGTAAGGCGGGATGTCCCGGTAAAACTGTTCCAGACAGCTCGAATTCGATGTAGACGGCAGAGAAATCCACTGACTGATTTTTTCCTGGCCAAACGCAATCGCAAAACTCCCGGAAGCGACCATTGCCAGGATCACTTTCACGCTATTTTCATTAAAAAACTGAAAAACTGAATTCTTCGACTTACGCTGCTTCTTTACCATGCTACACGTGCTTTTAAGATCAAAATCGGGGGTTTTGCGAGCTTAACAAGCCATGTATATGAAGTATATCTTACCCTCTTTATTTGCCTAATAATTACACAATCCACCCCTGTATTCTTAAATCTTGTAACAAAGTGTCGTTTTTTTAGTGAGCTTTCAGCGCGGTTTTTTAACCTTTAAGTAGCTTTGATTGTGACCTCGTCTTGAGTGTGCAAAGCTATTTGACTACTCAAATTACGTACAATTATTAGCAATGGAGTTAATTTATGAATTCCAAACTATCTAAGTTATTAGGTCTCGGAATATTTACAAGTGTGATCAGTGCCGGCGCATTCGCTGAGCCTCCTGTACAAGCGGGTGAAACACTTGAAAGCTTATCTAAAGCTAAAATTAGTACCACTGTAAATGGTCAGCAAGCCTCACTGGAAAGCCTGGTGAACTCTGGACAGATTCGTCTGGTAAACCAGCCAATGTCTGCACCTGCTCAGCCAGGCCAGCAGCCACAACAATCAATGCCAAATCAGCCAATGCCAACACCAGGCATGCCTGATGCACCTGTTGCACAACCAGAAATGCCGGATACCAATCCAGCTCCAGCCAATCTTGAGTCTGAACCAGCAGCCCCTGCTACAGAACAGGAAATGACTATGGGTGAAGCTGTAGAGCAACCAGCTCTTGAAGAACAGCAAGCTGCTGCACCTGAAGCGGCTGCGATGACTGAGCAAACTGAAATTGCAGTAGAAGCTGAAGCTGATCCTGCGGTAGATGCACCTTTAAACGCCGCCCCTGAAATGCCGGTTGAGACAGAAGCAACAGAACAATAATTTGTTATAAAGCTTTCTAAATTCTCTCCCCTAAAAAAACCAGAGCCTAGCTCTGGTTTTTTTATTTTTACATCTCGATCTGGCTACCCAGTTCAACTACCCGGTTGGTCGGAATCTGGTAGAAGTCGCTGACCGGACTGGTATTACGCTGCATGGAAACAAACAGTTTTTCCCGCCAGGGTGCCATTCCCTCTCCCACCGTATGCATAATCCGTTCCCGGGAGATAAAGAAACTAATCTGCATCAGGTCATATTCAAAGCCCCATTCTGCATACGCATGCTGCAATGCTTCCGGAATATTGGGCTGATCCTTAAACCCGTAATACATTGTCACTCGATAAAAATGCTCACTGAGTTTTTCCAGTTTAATCCGTTCTTCATCGCCTACAAAAGGAATATCCCGGGTAATGACTGTTACCAGAATATTGCGCTCATGTAGCACCTTGTTGTGCTTAATATTGTGCAACATCGCATGCGGCACAATGGTCGGAGTTCCGGTCAGGAAAATCGCTTCACCCGGCACAAACTTGGTGCCTCCTCCAATTGAAATACTCTTAATAAACAGGTCAATTGGTAGTGCATCTTTTTCCAGACGGTTCAGGACCAGTGCACGACCATCTTTCCAGGTCATCAGAATCGTAAATAATGCCGCCCCGAGCAGGATCGGCACCCAGCCACCTGAGGCAATTTTTAAAGACGTTGAGGCTACAAAAACCAGATCCAGCATCAGGAATGGCGTGGCAAATAACACCACTTTCCAGATTGGCCAGCGCCAGAAACCATAAGCCAGAATGCTGATTAAAATGGTGCCACAGAGCATGGTCATAGTGACTGCGACCCCATAAGCACTTGCTAAGCGGGCGCTATTTTCAAAGAGTAAAATCAGAATCACCACGGAAATAAACAGCATCCAGTTAATGAAGGGTAGATAAATCTGACCACGCTCTTCGGCTGAGGTATGTTTTACGCTCAGGCGTGGCAAATAACGCAGTTGAATGGCCTGATTCACCATGGAGAAGACCCCGGTAATCACCGCCTGTGAGGCAATCACAGCAGCTGCCGTTGCCAAACCAATCATTGGATATAGGCTCCATTCCGGAAGCAGCATATAGAAAGGATTTTCCAGTGCTTCAGGACGGCGCAGCAACAACGCGCCCTGCCCAGCATAATTTAGTAACAGACAGGGCAACACAATAATAAACCAGGCCAGACGAATCGGCAGGCGACCAAAATGCCCCATATCGGCATAAATGGCTTCACCACCAGTCATAGTCAGAATCACGGCGCCCATGGTCAAGAAGGCTACAAAAGGCTGATCGACCACAAAATGATAGGCCCAGTATGGATTCACCATGGCCAGTACTGTCGGGGTCTGGATAATACTCCACAAACCGAAACCACCAATTGACAGGAACCACAGTAAAGTCAACGGACCAAAAAATTTGCCCATGGTTCCAGTGCCATGACGTTGTACCAGAAAGAGTCCCGCAATAATCCCGATCGATAAAGGCTCTAACCATTGATTAAACACAGGTGTGGCAATACTCAGCCCTTCAATTGCAGATAATACGGAAATCGCCGGGGTAATGATCCCGTCACCAAAAAACAGCGATGCCCCAATAAAGCCGAGCGCAATCAGGTAAATTTTCTTGTCATCAGAAATGCGTGTGGTTCGCAAGTTGAGAGCCAGCAAGGACATGATCCCGCCCTCACCGTTGTTATCGGCACGCATGATAATAGTGACGTATTTGAAGCTCACCGTCAGCATGATGCACCAGAAGATCAAGGACAAAATGCCCAACACCGAAGCTTCACTAATGGCAAGGTGCGACGTCAGGAAACATTGGCGTAGTGCATACAATGGACTGGTTCCAATATCTCCAAAAACAACCCCAAGCGCAGCCAGCGTAATTACCGGGAGAGCTGCTTTCTGTGCAGTGCTTTGCATATATCGTCTTCGTTTTTAACAAACATTTTTGCGAATCATAGCATTGCGCTCAAAGTTTTTCCGCAAATCAATTGTTTCAAGCTTGGCAGACTGGCTTTTTTTCTATATCATCCACGGCCATGGTGAGGTGTCCGAGTGGCTGAAGGAGCACGCCTGGAAAGTGTGTATACGTTTATAGCGTATCGAGGGTTCGAATCCCTCTCTCACCGCCAAATTTGATTTCTACGGGACTTTACCGTAGTGCGAAAGGCTTAAATCTAAAGGGTTTAAGCCTTTTTTTTACGCCTGTACACTACGGCGCAGTCCAGTAGTATCCCGACATATTTGTCGGTACTTTTGACGGTATCTCATTAAAAACGACTATTAATGAGGGGAGTTTCGTTTTTTCCTGAAATTTATACCGTCAAATGAGGTTAAAAATTGGCTAAGCAATCCAACAAACTGACAGCTAAAACCGTTAAGAATCTAGCTTACGATCCTGAAAGCAGTAATAAGCATGCTGATGGTGGTGGGCTGTATCTTTTCATTCATAAGAACGGCTCAAAATATTGGCGTTTAGATTACCGCCGTCCAATCAGTCAAAAACGAAATACCTTAGCCTTGGGCGTCTATGATGAAGTCACCCTAGAGAAAGCACGTCTAAAACGTGATGAAGTAAAGCGCATGCTTGCTGATGGTATTGATCCCGCAGAGGAACGTAATCACCATAGGGATGAACTTAGAGCCAAGCTAGAGAATACGTTTGAAAAGTTTGCCCTTGAGTGGCTTAAGATTCGTGAGCTTGAAGGCAAAGTAGACCGAGAAACAATCCGCAAACTCAATCGTGATATTTTGCCGTTCATTGGCAAATTACCTGTGACTGATTTAAGTGTCGAACAGCTTGAGCGTGATGTAACGAATAGCCTTGTAGAACGTGGTGCACTCGAGTCGGCTCGCCGTGTTAAATCTATTATGGGTATGGTTTTAAAACTTCCGTTTAAACGCCGTCTGATCACGTATAACCCAGCTTATGACATTACCTTACCCAAACCTATTAAAGGTAATCATAACGCCGTAGTAAGCGAATCAGAGCTTAAAACACTGCTCCAAAAGATTTGGCGATATCATGCGGAGAGTCCTCGTGCACGTTTAAGAACAGAGCTTGCGTTGAAGCTTTCAGCATACATCTATCAACGTCCAAATGAGATCCGTGAATTGCTATGGGAGCACGTCGATTTTGAGAATCAGCGTCTTTGCTTTCGTGCATCTAAGACACATCAAGAACACATCGTTCCCCTCTCTCGTCAAGCTTTTGACATTTTGAAACAGCTTGAAGATATGCGGACAACCTCAGCATTTGTCTTTCCGAGTGTGAAGTCACCTCATGAAAGCATGAGTGAGGATACGATTCGTCAAGCACTCAATAGACTTGGCTATAAAGGCAAGCACACGGCGCATGGCTTCCGAGCAACGGCGCGCACAATCTTAGGTGAAGAGCTTGAATATCGAGTCGATATTATTGAGCATCAATTAGCACATACGGTACGTGATCCCAATGGTACAGCTTACAACCGTACTAAGTTTTTACGCCGTAGACGTGAGCTTATACAGTTATGGGCGGACTATTTGGACACTTTACGTCAAGGTGGGGACGTATCTGTATTTAAACCTGCAAATGACGGAAACATAATCAAATTTACTCAATATAGCGCGGCTTAATCTAAATGAAATATTTAACTTTTAAAGACGTACAGCAAAGGCTCACCACTCATAAATCATTTGATATGAATGATTTCATTGATGCTTATTCATCAAAAGAGATCAAAATTTATTTAAAGCATAGCGGTTTTATCGTAAGAAACTCTATCGATTCAAATACCAATTTAATCAAAGGCTACTATGTTGATTCTGTTAAACCTTTCCGTGGACTTGTTGAACCTTTAGATGACATTACCAATCAAGATGTGGTTTCACTACTTCAAGGGAAGCCTATTACTATTAGCTATGTAACTATCAATGATGAAACTTACACACTCTTAAGAAATCTACCAACAAACCTAGATTTTTTGGATATTGAATTTTATGCTCAGTTATACAATAGTTTCGATTTTTTGATTGAAAAAGAAAAGTTTGAAAGTATTTTCAATACAGATGAATTAATTGAAGCAAGAACAGAAAAATCTTTAACTTTAGAAAATCAAAAGTTATTAAGAATCATTGGAGGAATGCTCGCAGGTATGAAAAATTCCGAAAGATATAAAAGCTTAAAGCAAAATACTTTATATGACCTAATGGCTCAATCTATTGATATTGAAAAAGCAGGATTAAGTAGCGATACAGTAGAACCTATTTTTGCGCAGGCAAATAAATCAATTAAGAAATACCTATTTAAAAACACTTAAAAAATCAATTATTTAAAATAAATAAAATCCTAACTAAGATTTTATTAATCTTAGTTAGGATGATTATACATCTTCACTTTTTTAATCTTCTTATCACTACGAAGCACTACCGTAACGATGAGGAGCAATTCATGTCCCCACAAGATCCAAACATCTATAAACGCTTACTTGAGCGTGACTATTGGCGAATCTGCCAACTCGCCACAACAGCCGAACACAAAGAACGTATCTATAAAACCTCAAAAGGCTTGGAACGACGGATCAAAGCTCGCCCTCCTTCAGTCGGCATCTTGCCGTTAGGTCGCTCAACTATCTATGACCTAGTTCGTAAAGGCGATATGCCTGCGCCTGTACGCTTGAGCGAACGTGTGAGTGCGTGGCGTACCACTGACCTAATCGAATGGCTTGAGTCGAAACAGTAATGCAAAACGAATTATTTACAACTTGGGAATCCGCAAGGTTTTTAGCCCAATGGCTACCTCTACGCTCTCAAAAGGCTTGGTATCGGTATCTGATGATTAATCCCTCTCAATATCGATATCAAGATGGATACAAACTCAATGTCAAAGTCATCAACGGCGAGAGACGATACTCAACTGCTGTTCTTACAGCTTTCGTAAATGCTCATTTCAACAAAACCAAATGAGCCAAACAAGGAACATACAACATGGAAAAAATGACACAAACAATGACTCAGCTCAAAGATACATTGGTTCAAAACACACTGAACTCATTACTGAATGAGGGTCAAAGCTTATTTGATCTCACTACAGTAGATGGAATTAAGCATGCAGTTCACTACTTCATTGAATATCACTTTCAACAGGGACTTGAGAGCGGTCAATATCATATTACCGCTGTAGAAGACCATCCAGTAGATAACGGAGAAATTATCTAATGCTGTCTTCTATTATTTCTCATGAGCAGTCGGCTGAATTGTTAGAAGACAATGAGATTCTTCACAAATATGAATCCACAGCTTCTACAACCTACTTTTTAATTTTTCAGGGTCAGGAGGCTGTACTGATTAATACAGCCATTGAAAATTACTTCGTTACAACAGGACGTTAAAGCATGAGTTCATTAAGTAAAACAGAAGTCATCATGAAAGATGGCTCTACAGCCCTTGCGGTCGATGTACTAGATACACTTATTAGCTCTGAAGTCACAAATACCATTGCTCAAATCACTCATGAATATGATCTCAGCAACGCTAAAGACATCATGACCTTAAGTGAAATGATCGCTTATTACCTAGAAATCAGTACTGGTATCTATATTCATCCCAAACAAGTTACCGATGAATTCCAAAAACAATTGAAAGTCAGCTAAGCCCTGTCAAACAAACCAATAACAAAGGGGATGCTAAGCATCCCCTTTTCCATCTGATCCGCTACAAATAAGTCTCCTCGGCTCAAAGATACGCCGTTGAGCAACATGGAATAACTATGAATCAAGACCAATACTGCAATATTCTCTTTGAATCCTTCTATGAAGCAATGGCAACATGCGATGAACGAGCAATCAATATCGAGGGTGATAAGCTATTTAACTTTCTTGTGATGGATATGCTTCAGAACTCATCAGGAAGACCTTTAACATTTTCAGAAAGAACAGGAACGACCGAACTTCATACTTTCTTAGATGCTTACCAACGGCGTTTAGAAATCAATGCTGATGTTGCGGAAACCATTGAAGCTGAAATTTACAGCAACATTTCTAGCTATAGTTTTGAAAAACACATGGACTTTAAAAATCCTGAGCTTCAGGAAAACGGTTATTCAATTCATTTTAAGCCAATCCAAATCAAAGCCGTTATCGATTGGCTTGATCTTTCTTTTGAAGTAGATCCAAGCCGTTGTAGTTTCGCACATAAGCCTAATGCCCGAAGCTATATTAAAAGCTTTCTAACTATGAAGACAGGGAAAAAGCATTATGTGAAACATGATGAGAGTGATATCAATCAAGATGGCTTGATCTTTACCGTCCGTCTTCACGACATCAAAAGTAAAGCCGACTTGCTGATGATTGCTGATCTACTTGAGAAACAATACGGTGCAGAAATTTTCAGAATGAAGATCCGCAATATTGAGCTTTCGCTAGATTTCTATAATGCGAACAATAGAGGCTTACTATCTGCTTTGCATAAATCTCTTCGATACCAAGCAACGGCAAATAACTTTCGCATTTACAAATATGTAAAAGTAGATATTAGAAATAAGTTTAATCCTGTTCCTCATTCGCCATTGATGCTTCTTAAACGGTTTAATCATGACTGGTGTCTGGGTGTAAATCCAAAAGGCTCACCACTATGTTATCGGCTTTATGTAAAGACGACTGATAGCAATAAACAACCTTTACCAAAAGAGGAACATCGGTTACGAGTTGAAGTAACTTTGGATCAATCTATTCTCAAAGAGAACAATTGCTCAATCGAAAATCTGCAAACCATCATTAAGCAAGGATTCAAATTTTTGACATTTACAGAGCTTGATCAGAAAGCAAATGAGACATTTAGATCAAGCTATGAGGAAAGCATCAAGCCTTATGGGCAAGAACGAGCAGTGAGAAGTGTAAACCGAAATAGAAGGAACTTAGAATATGGAATTAAGACTCATGCGGAGTTGAATAGCATCGTTTCTAAAGCGATATTCAATTTATGCAGGAAGTTTTAAGGTCGTCAAAATCACCTCATAATTGCAGTGCACAAAACCTATTTAAGTATTTATTTTTTATAAAATTAAATAGGTTTTCTTACGAACACTCCTCTAATACCTATTGAGCTATATATTCATATTAAAAGCATTAGAAGATACTCAAAGCTTTGTACTTAGAGCTTTGGTTGAATTTATTTTACTTTTCACACAAAATAAAATGCTCGCCGTTGTACTTTCTAACTATGAATGAGATTGAAATGGCGGGTTTTTTCACACTTTTAATGCTTTTAGGATGTCTACTGTTTATTATCGGTTTTAAGGTAATAAAGCTCACCAAGCTTAAAAAATATGGTATCACCCTATTTATGATTGGATTATTACCTTTAGTTAGTCGAGAAATCACTAGATCTTACATTGATAAGGAAGTCTCTACGCAAGCTAGCCAATCTATTGCGAGTGAATCAAGTAGTCAAAATTCAATAGAAAAACCTCAAGTAAATTCCGCAGATAAAGCTGTCTCACCTACTGTAAAAACTGAGATTAAAACAATTAAAGAAAAAGCTTTCAGTTGGGATGAATTCGATGCAAGTCCAGAACGTGCAAAGCTCGGTGATGATGTCATAAGAATGCAAAACAATAATTTAAAAGGTGCCCATTTTTTACCTGTCAACTACGGTAAGAGTAACCTAGAAAAATTCATGAGAGAGAATAATCTTAAGTTTACTATGGCTTCTTTAGACTGCTTCTCTAGTGATACTCACTGTAGCTTAACTATTGCTATTACACGTTCGAAATATCCATCTAAAGCTAATGGGGATTTCTGCGGTCCAATGGCAAGATGGACAGCACCTTATAAAGATCTAAATGCTTGGGAAACTGACTTAAGAAGTCCGCTTGATCAATTACTTTTCCAAGGTAACGCTCAAGGTGTATTAAATAAAATTGACTACGAGTATGAACGCCGTTGTTCTTAACAGGAACAATCCATCTAGCGGGTACGTCTCGTTAGATGGATTAAAATGAGCGAAGTCTTAGAATAAAAGCGTTCTACTCTATGGAGACTATTCGTAAATTTTGAACAGATTTGAAAGATCTTATATTTCCCCAATAAGTTTCAAAAAGTTGCCTATAATTTCTCTTGTTTTAACGAATAGTTATGACTTATTCGATAGATTGATGTATAGATGCTAATTACTAATCTTTTTCATGAGTAAAAAATTTTCTACAACCTTTTAAGAACTCATCATTAATATTCATTTCCGGATCATTGGCTTCATCATCGCAGTTATCAACTGACTTTAGCTCATTAACCTTTGCGTATAGATGCCCATTACAGAGTTCCGTGCCCTCTTCATAACCACATAGTGGGTCTATATTTCGTGTTTCACCAATGCGGATGACTAATAAACCTATACCGAAGATTAGACAGGATATAAAAATTGCTATTTTTGAAGATTCATGTTTATCACCTTTATAATTTTTATATCTTCAAGAAGGTCTAAAGAAATATATTTTTCAACTAAACATATGAAATTATAATATAATTTATTTTATATCTCTAATGATAATGAATTCAAATGGCATACGATCATTCCTATTCAAAAGATAATTTGAGTAAATATTTTTTAAACTCAGAAATTGCTAAATTTCCAGCAGCTCAAAGGAATCAGCAAAGAGAAACCATATCTAATAAAGCTTATCAAGATGTTCAAAGGCATTTGAGGAATGTTAACCTTCTCCGTAAAGTTACTATTAACGTAAGCGTCCGCTGAAC
>NZ_DDLD01000062.1:0-41363 GCF_002339435.1 Acinetobacter sp. UBA2581
GAAATGCTTCAATCTCGCAAACACATTTTCAACTAAATGTCTTAATTTATATAGATATTTATCAAACTCCTTATTCGATCTTTTACTATTTGATCTCATTGGAATGATGGGAATCATATCCTTGTTCTGGGCATATATTCTAATGTGCTCAGCATCATACCCCTTATCAGCAATGAGATAAGTTGCCTCGCCTACAGTATCAATCAGTTGTTTTGCAACTTGACTGTCGTGGACGCCACCCCCAGTGATTTTAAAATCAATCGGTAATCCATTCGCGTCGGTTGCAAGATGTATTTTTGTTGTTCGTCCACCGCGTGATTGTCCAATTGCTCTTTCGAAACCATGCCGAGCTCCACTTGCATGTTGATGCACGCGTATGTAGCTTCCGTCAATGAATACCCATTCTTGATCCAAGACGCCTCGTAATCTAAAAAAAATTTATTCCACAATCCCTTGCTTGCCCAACGATTAAAACGATTATAAGCAGTTTGCCAAGGACAAAATTCTTGAGGAATATCACGCCATGTGGCGCCTGTACGCAGTTTCCATAAGATCGCTTCCATGATATTTCTACTATTCTTTGAACGGTAGCAACCATGTAATCGCATAGTATCTTGAATTTGCTGCCAGATATCATCGGTAAGAAGAGTACGTGCCATTGAAAATATAGAAATAAAAATAACTCAAAGGAGGATTTTAAGTATTTAAAACCAATTCTTCAAATGAGGACACGCCCTAATTTGAAAAGTAGCGAATTTATAACTTTTTTGTGAAAATTGTAAATTTTTTAAATCTAAAAGAAATAACAAGTTAAGTAAAATTAAATAAATGCGGAAAAATATATTTACATTTTTAACGTGAAAAGTAACATTTAACCGTCTAGTATTCACCGCGTGTTGAAGATTTGAAAGCCAAACTTACAGGCGAGGAGTACTTGGTCCAATATGATTTATGATCATCAAGTGAATATGAGCGAAGTGCATGCTCCTGTTCAAGCGAACGTCATAATTCGTTCCCAATCGGGACAAAATTCCAAACGTCAGCCTCAGCGCTATACCTCTGCGTCAGCTCGTAACAAAAACTCTGAATCTCGCAAGACTTTCGGTGCAATGAACGGCCAGCGTTTCGATATTGAAAAATTCACCAGCTACCTGCAAGGCATTACCCGCAGTACCAGTACACAGAAATGTGCACGCAGTATTCGCGTCGGATTGCAGTCTTCAGGTGCAAAAATTGTGAATCATCCTGTTGCCGCAGCTGACTGGGGTAACACCCTGCAGCAATTGGGCTATCGAAAAATCAACCTGTCTTTTGACCGTCCGAAAAAAGGTGATATCTATATTATCGACCGGACTTCACAGCATCAGTATGGTCATATTGCAGCGTATTCTGGTTCAGCCTGGGTTTCTGATTTTAAACAGAATGGCTATGCGGTCTATCGTAATTCCAATGTGAAATATACGTATTACCGTCTGGATTCCTATCTTTAAATCCGACGCTGAAAATTTCAGAACTTAAAAATGAAAGTCGCGAAATGGTTCAATCTTCGAAGCGTTTCGCACGTTGATTATAAATCGACACGATAAACAGTCCAATCGCCACAAAGCCTAAGCATTGTAGACCTAGCGCTACAGTTTCTCCGATCTCACCTGTTTTGGGTAAATAACCGATCAGGCTAATTACTGCCACAATCGGAATCGCCATCGTTAAAGCACGAAAACCTTCAGCATAAGGATTTTCAGGAGAAAGCTTTAATCTGAATTCACGCAAGACGTGCATCAGCATTCCAATCGCCAGACTGATTCCAACAAATATCGAACCCAGTTTCGTTACAGTCGATGCTATGTAAATTACGATACATACCGCAATAATAATGATGAGCTTGAGCTGACGATTGCAGTGTTCGGAATACCAGAATTCAAGCATGTGGTGAACCTGAATCCGGCTTGTTCTGATTAAGCAAAGACAGAGGCGAAAACAGGCAGATTGCCAAAGCCATAAAGGCAATTCCCTGAGCGCCTGGCAGCAAGATTTCACCCTGTTTCATGTTCATAAAAATCAGGCTGATTAATAAGGCAATCGGAATCCAGGTCAGGACACGATAGAACGGGCCAGTCGGATTTTTTGCTGCGAAATGAATTTTACAGTAACGACAAATCAGGAAAATAATTCCGGTACCGGCAAACATCAGGATGGCATCTAAAGGCAAAGGTTCCATCCAGTACAGACCTACGGCAATTGCAGCAATCACAACAAAGAACAGCAGTTTTTTTAGGATTGACACCTGCGGATTGAACCAGAACTCAAGCATGATGATGTATGAACAGAAAAGATAAAAAGCACTTTAGCATATTTTAAATATAAAAAAGCGAGGCAGAGGCCTCGCAATATTTATAAAAATTATACGTTATTTTTCTGTGGACCCCAGTCATAAACTTTCTTCTGATAGGCGTACCATAGCATCCACAGACCAATCAGGATCATTGGCAGGCTCAGGAATTGTCCTTTACTCATCCAGCCAATAAAGAGCTGACCATTATCCGGTTCACGGAAGAACTCGACGATAAAACGGGCCAGACCATAGCCGGTCAGGAATACCGCAGAAACCGCCATACGTGGACGTGGATTGCTACTGAACCACCACAGTACAATAAACAGAATCAGGCCTTCACAGAGCGCCTGATACAGTTGTGAGGGATGACGTACCAGTTGTAATGGATCAGTTGGGAAAATCATGCCCAAGGCAAAGTTTGGATCAGTCACTTGACGGCCATAGAGTTCACCACCAATAAAGTTACCGATCCGGCCAAACATCAGACCTGTCGGAACGCAGGGTGCAATAAAGTCTAGCGTCTGGAACCAGGCCATTTTGTATTTCTTGCACCACCATAACATTGCCAGGATTACGCCGAGGAAACCGCCGTGGAAACTCATGCCACCGGTCCAGATCTGGAACAGCCAGAGTGGGTTTTCCAAAAACTGAGAAAAACCGTAGAATAAAACATAACCAACCCGGCCGCCGATGATCACACCTAGCGCCCCAAAGAAAATCAGATCCGAGACCATATCTGGTGTCCAGCCGCGTTGTTTAGAGCGATAAGTCGCCAGTCCCCAGGCAAATAAAAAAGCCAAGAGATACATCAGTCCATACCAGTGGACTTGCAAAGGTCCGAGCGAAATTGCAACGGGATCTATGTTTGGATAGGTGAGCATTCCTGTTCCTTGTGATTCTGTTTTGCACAGATTTTAGCTGAAAGCGAAGAAAAATGTTGTACATTCAATGTGTAAAGATCGAGAGCATCAATTATGTGTATTGTGGCACTGGCTTGGCGGGTTCTGGATGAAACGCCATTATGTCTGATTTCAAATCGTGATGAGTTCTATCAACGTCCAACCCAGGCATTACATGAATGGGAGAACAGTCCGATTATTGCCGGGCAGGATCTTCAGTCTGGTGGTACCTGGATGGGTATAACGGTTTCAGGACGATGGGCAGTGATTACCAATTTCAGAGATGGTAATGACAAGAATAACTACCCAACTTCACGTGGACATATCATTCAGCATTTTCTGGAATCCGAATTGACACCTATCCGGTTTGCTCAAGAACTGGAAAAATGTCAATGTGATTATGCGGGCTTTAACCTGTTTGTCGGCGATCGAGAGCAGGCAGTCTATATGAGTAACCGTGGTGAGGCACCACAAGTACTAGCACATGGCGTGTATGTAGTGTCCAATGGCTTGCTCACGGAACATTGGGAAAAGACTCGACACCTGCGCAAGCGTTTTACCCAGGAATTTCTGCCCATGCTGCAGTATCCAAATATGCCTGAATCTGATCTTTATTATGCCGTTTGGGATATTCTGGAAGATGAACGCAAGATCATTCCGGAGTTGTTGCCGAAGACCGGGATTTCACATGAACTGGAACAGTTGTTGTCTTCAACCTTTATTCAAAGTCCGGCTTATGGCACGCGCTGTTCCAATTTCCTGAGAATGAAAACCGATGAGTGGCAGTGGCTGGAAAAATCCCAGCAGGGTGAAACAGCAGGACAGATCGTTGAACAAGTTATTCCGATTATTAGCTAAATAACAGTATTGGTGATGATATTTATAAAAAGATCAGTTTAAACAGTGAACTCTGAAAACAGATAGGTATGCTAGGATAAAGCCCATCTATCTACGCATTTTCAGCTTTCCTATGGCATTGCTCCTTCCGCTTATTTCATTTCTGATTGGATTCTGGGGCGTTCATTATTTAAAGTCGATCCGTCCATTCATGGCGGCCTTGCTGGCACGTCTTTTGATTCCCTTGATTGTCATTTACAACATGGTGTTTTATAAGCCGGGCAGTTTGTGGCTGATCGGTTTTAGTATCTTTAGCTCACTGTTTCTATTTGGCCTGTTCTTTCTTTTCTCCAAAGATAAATTGCGGGCATTATGTTTTAGTTATTTAAATGGGGTCTGGCTTGGCTTTCCTTTTGCCTTAGCTGTATTTGGTCCGGATGCCTTAAATACTATTGTTGCTCTTTATATTGGTGGTTCCTTATTTGGCAATGTCAGTGCAGTAGTGGCAGTCAGTGCTGAAAAACAGGCTCCCCAATTCATTATTAAAAATATGCTGAAATCCCCGCCAGTGATTGCGCTTTCTATTGCAGCGATTCTGTCCTTCTGGGATTTTAGTGCCTATGAAGCGCATCCGCTGATTCAATGGGGCTATGCAGCCAACAAGCTTCTAGTGACTTTTGCCGGTATGTGTATTCTGGGAATGTGGCTGAGTAAAGTCAGGATTCAACTGAGTGATTTAAAACGTAGTTTGATCTTGATCAGCGGTCGTTTTGTGCTGGCTCTAGGTCTGGCGGCAGGGGCTTATTTCTTGTTACCGATTCCACATCAAGCCCTGATTTATGCTGTGATGATGATGTATTTCCTGCTTCCACCCGCCGCGAATATTGTGGCACTGGAGACCCATTATCAGGGCACAGGTTATTCAGCCAAATATATCGCTTCAGGAACGATTGCGAGTTCAATTTTGATTGGAGTATATGGGGTGGTGGTGCATATGTTGGTACCGGGTTTATAAATTTAAAAGTTCTCTCTCCCTCTGGGAGAGAGTTAGAGAGAGGGTATAAAGTTTTTGAAAGTCCTTCCTTTATTAGGGAAGGGATTGAGGAGGATTAAGTTCTTTGTAGAAATGAATGAGAATAAAAAGTAAGGGGTGAGATGGAAGAATCCCTCCCAACCTCCCTTTGAAAAAGGGAGGGCTCCTTCTCCCCAAGGGTGAGGGAATGACCTCTAACTCCCTCCTAAAAGGAGGGAGGACTCCTTTTAGGAATTAGATTTATTTTTCCAAACTCGCCTTAAACAGTTTCATCGCCTGACCACGATGGCTAATTTTATTTTTTTCTTCTTTGCTCAGTTCCGCACTAGAAGTTCCTAGTTCTGGTAACCAGAATAATGGATCATAACCAAAACCATTTTCACCGCGTGGTGCTTCCAGAATTTCACCTTTCCAGATGCCCTGGAAAATTTGTGGCAGTGGATCTTCAGCATGCTGGACTAAGGCCAGTACACACACAAACATACCTTCAATCGCTTCACCATCTTTGCGTAACGGTTTTAGTCTGTTTAAAAGCTTTTCATTATTGGCTGCATCATTGCCATGTTCACCGGCAAAACGGGCTGAATAAATTCCTGGCATACCACCGAGTACGGGCACACAAATTCCTGAGTCATCGGCAATGGCTGGTTTACCCGAAATTTTGGACGCATGACGCGCCTTGATAATGGCATTTTCTACGAAGCTTAAACCGTCTTCAATCGCATCTCCGATATTTAGCTTGCCTTGAGGAATCACTTCAACCGGTAGTTTAAGCTCGGCAAACATCTTTTCGAATTCTGCAATTTTGCCTTTGTTATTACTTGCTAATACCAGTGTGCCTTGGGATAACCAGTCAGTTGAAGTCATGTTGAATCTCGTTGTTGAACTTTAAGGGAGGGACTATTTTAACCTTGCTTGCCAATTTACGTGAAATAAACCGGTAATAAAAAAGCACCCGAAGGTGCTTTTAATTTTATCTATTTCTAAAACCTTGAGCCTTCATACAGTTATTAACCATATCTTCTCTATCCATTGCATCAATTTTGGCTAAGCCTAAATCATATTTACATTTTGCGAGAGCATTATCTACTTCATATCTAGTTATGCCAGGCTTATTCCAAGTGTTGTAAGAAGTTGTTGAGACTGTACATGCGACTAATGGAAAAAATAACAGCAATGATGCATATCCCTTAAATTTTTTCATGTAAATTCCCTTTATAGGCTTTAGAAATAGTTTATTATTTTTAATATGTTACAGTTTTTTTAAAGTATAAAAAAAGCACCCGAAGGTGCTCTTTAAAAATTTTAGCTTATTGTGCCTGAATCCATTTGTCTGCACGGTCACGTGCCTGACGGATCTGTTCTTGGGTTAAGTTAGCTGCCAATGCAGTTTTCTTACCTTCAGATAAAGTAATCACTTTATTGTCCAGCATGCCATCGCGGGTAGAGAGTTCATACCACTGGTAAGCACCCATGTAGTTTTTCTTCTTTTCTTCCATCATGGCCAGATTGAAGCTGGCACGGTTATCACCACGGCTAGCTGCTTTTTCGAAGTACTGGCGAGCCAGTGTTTCATCTTTTTTGGTACCAATACCATCTGCCAGCATACGGCCAACATTCAGTTGAGCCACTGCCAGACCTTGGTCGGCAGCAGCTTTGTACCATGCAAAGGCCTGACGTTCATCTTTCTGGACGTCTTTGCCATATTGATATTTGGTTGCTAAATAAAATTGTGCACCAGGCTGACCCGCTTTAGCTGCTTTAGTCAGACTATGAATGTCCATTACTGAATATTGCGCTGCTTGGCTGGCCACAGAAGGCGTTGGTGCAACGTAATCGGCATGGGCCTGCATGCCAAAAAGTCCAGCCAGTAGCGTCGTACTTAATAATAATTTTTTCATAGAGCGCTCACTCGATAAATTGCGACTTCACCAAACAGATTTGGGAGATGTTTGCTAAGCAAACTATCTTCTTGATTCCCATTCACAGCGAGTCGATTAATAATTTTTATGTTGTTTTCCGCGCATAATGCTTCAAAGTCACGGAAAGTACATAGGTGAATGTTCGGGGTGTTATACCACATATAGGGTAAGGCTTCCGAAACCGGCATTTTCCCTTTTAATGCCAAGAAAGAACGAGTCTTCCAGTGCGCAAAGTTTGGAAAGGTAATAATGGCCTGTTTCCCTACACGCACCATGTCACGCAATAATACGTCTGGTGCATCTACAGCTTGCAAAGCCTGTGCCATCACCACATAGTCAAAAGACTGGTCAGCAAAACGGCTTAAACCGAGGTTTAAGTCCTGCTGGATGATATTTAACCCGCGACTGATCGCAATTGCAATCTTTTCTTGATCAATTTCTAATCCATATGCACGAATATTGTGCTTTTTGCTCATATGGGCCAGCAGTTCGCCATCACCACAACCGAGGTCGAGGATACGTGAACCGGGCTTGATCCATTTTTCAGCAAGTTGTTGGTCAATACGCATTACACAGCCTCCTTCGGTGTTGATCGCAGATGTTCTTCACCGCCCAGGAAGGCGCGCAAGGATTTTACATACAGAGGAATCGGGAACAGGAAGGAGTCATGGCCTTGCTCAGCATCAATATCCAGATAGCTGACAGGCTTATTATTGGTAATTAAGGCGTCTACGATTTCAACAGAACGTGAAGGTGAGAACCGCCAGTCTGTGGTAAATGAAACCACCAGGAACTTACATTTGGTTTGCGCCATCGCTTTGACCAGTGACTGCTGATATTCACGTGAAGGATCAAAGTAGTCTAGTGCTTTGGTCATGATCAGATAAGTATTGGCATCAAAGTTACGGCTAAACTGTTCACCCTGATAACGCAGGTAGCTTTCGACCTGGAATTCCACATCGAAGCCATACATGAATTTGCCAGATTTTAAATCACGGCCAAATTTCTGCTTCATGGCTTCCTCAGACAGATAGGTAATATGACCGACCATCCGTGCCAGAATCAGGCCTCGTTTTGGATAGCTGTCATTTTCTAGATAACGGCCATGATGGAAGTCCGGATCAGACAGAATCGACTGACGCGCGACTTCGTTAAAGGCAATATTTTGTGCAGACAGTTTCGGTGCACTGGCAATAATCACGCATTTTTGCAGACGGTCCGGATAATCTACCGACCATTGCAAGGCCTGCATGCCCCCGAGTGAGCCGCCAATGATGGAATACCACACATCAATCCCCAGACGGTCAGACAGCATCGCCTGAGTTTTCACCCAGTCACGCACAGTGACTAGCGGAAAGTCTGGACCATATGGGCGGTTATCATTTTCGGGATTAGGAGAGGTAGGACCAGTAGAACCATTACAACCGCCGATATTATTTAGCGCCACCACAAAGAATTTATTGGTATCGATTGCCTTACCCGGGCCAATACAGGCATCCCACCAGCCTGGTTTTTTATCATCTTCATGATGATAACCTGCAGCATGATGATGGCCAGACAGGGCATGACAGATCAAAATGGCATTGGACTTATCGGCATTCAGTTCGCCATAAGTTTCTACCATCAGTTCAAAACGTGGGAGGATGCGACCGCATTCAAGCTCTAACGGCTGTTCGAATTGGAACTTTTGTGGGACAACAAGGCCCACTGAGTCAGCTGGAAAAGACACGGGAATGATTCGCCTTAAATCTTTAGTATGAATAAATAAAAGGATACCATTTGCAGGTATCCTTCTAAAGTCTTTTTACTGCTATGAATTATCGCTAATTCAAATACCGGGTTTAGACGGCAGCAGCAATCATCTGTTCAGTGCTTAACACATCCTGGTCGATCAGGCGGTTGGTACATGCAATAATCGCTTCAATTGAAGAGGTCACAATGTTATCGTGGACACCAGCACCAAAGGCGGATTTACCGGTACCTTTCACTTGAAGTTCAACCAATGCCAATGCTTTGGCATGTGCACCTGAGCTGATGCTACGTTCTTCATAGTTCAAGACGTCAATTGGCAATTGTAATGCATCCAAAATCGCAGAGATTGGACCGTTACCTTCACCACGTAAGCGCTGAGTTTCACCATTGACTTCAACATCTAGCTCAATCACCTGGTTGCCATTTTCATCTGACAATTTATAGTTCTTGGCAGCGTAATGTGCATCTTTAGCATCAACATACGTGTCTTTAAACAATGTCCAGATCGCTTGTGCTGAAATCTCAGTACCATCTTCATCGGTTTTTTGCTGTACGATTTGCGAGAATTCGATCTGTAAACGACGTGGTAAAGTCACGTTATAGTTCGATTCTAACAAGTAAGCGATACCACCTTTACCTGACTGTGAGTTCACGCGAATCACGGCGTCATAGTCACGGCCCAGGTCTTTCGGATCGATTGGCAAGTACGGCATATCCCAGATTTCTTCGTTTTTCTGGAATTCAAAACCTTTTTTGATTGCATCCTGGTGTGAACCAGAGAATGCAGTGAAGACCAAGTCACCCGCATATGGATGACGTGGGTGGACTGGCAAGCCAGTACATTCTTCAACAGTCGCAATGATTTCGTTGATGTTTGAGAAATCCAAGTTTGGTGCAACACCCTGGGTGTACATGTTTAAGGCAATTGCTGCCACGTCCACGTTACCGGTACGCTCACCATTACCGAATACACAACCTTCGACACGGTCAGCACCGGCCATGATCGCCAATTCAGACGCTGCGATCCCACAGCCACGGTCATTGTGACAGTGAACTGAAATGATCACGCCGTCACGACGCTCGATGTTACGGTGCATCCATTCCACTTGGTCGGCATACACGTTTGGTGTAGAGACTTCGACAGTGGCTGGCAAGTTCAAGATCACTTTGTTTTCTGGAGATGCTTCCCAGATTTCAGTCACAGCGTCGCAAACGTCTTTCGCCACTTCCAATTCAGTTGCAGAGAAACATTCAGGGCTGTACTGGAAAACAAATTCAGTTTCAGGCTGTTTTGCTGCGTATTCTTTCACTTTTTGCGCTGCATTAATCGCTAACTGTTTTGCACCTTCAACATCTACGTTCAACACTTTTTGACGGAAGGTTGGAGAGTTAGAGTTGTAGATATGCACGATTGCGCGTTTCGCACCTTGTAAAGATTCAAAAGTACGTGCGATCAAATGGTCACGTGCCTGAACCAGTACTTCAATGTAAACATCAGCCGGAATATGACCTTCTTCAATCAATTTACGGGTGAAGTCGAAATCAATTTGAGATGCAGAAGGGAAGCCGATTTCAATATGTTTGAAACCGATTTTTACCAACATCTGGAACATTTTGAACTTCTGCTCGATGTTCATTGGCTCGAAGATCGCCTGGTTACCATCACGCAGGTCAGTACTCATCCAGATTGGCGCTTTAGTGATTTCATTGTTCGGCCATTGACGGTCTGGTAAGTCCACACGTTGATACATGCGACGGTATTTTTTACTTGGATCAGCCAACATCATGAGAGAGCTCCTTAGGTAGCCTGGCAAATTCGCTTGGTGCAGCAGTTGCTCGGTCTACAGTATAGATTTTGTCTATATATTCGTTTACAGGCAGGTGTGGGTAAATAAGATCAATCCTGTATTTTTTAAAGTCTTGATCATCAGGATCGACCAGACACCTGCATGGTGAACCTATAAGATTAATTTTAGTCCAGAAAACGTGAAAAGTTTTTGCTTTTTCTATGGATTTTAGTCGTATGTTAATAAAGATTTTCTTATAAACTTTAAGAATTGAAAAATATTTTCACTTATTCTAAATATTGTATTTTATATTTTCTTAATTTGGACATAAAGCGTTATTTATTACGTTCAATTGTGCCACAACTCAGTATATTTTAATAAACAATAGATCCAGTTGTTTTTAAAGATCATTGAAGACAGAGCCTCTTTTAAAGTTCAGCCCATTTACGCATTAAATTATGATACAGGTTGGTCAGTTTCATAACTTCTGCATGCTGATCACCCAGCTGCATTCTCAAGTTTTGAATACTCTGATCCAGATTAAACAACATATGCCGCTCTGCATCATCCCTGATCATGCTTTGTACCCAAAAAAATGAAGCAATTCGACAACCGGAACTGATTGGCGTAACTTCATGCAGGCTGGTGGATGGATAAAGAATCATATCGCCGGCAGGCAATTTTACTTCGTGATAACCGTAAGTGTCTTCGACTACCAGTTCACCACCGACATATTCGTCCGGCTCGCTTAAAAAAACCGTACAGGATAAATCCGTTCTGAGGCGTTCACTGCTGCCGCGAATACGACGAATTGAATTGTCGACATGAAAGCCGAAAGATTCATTATTTTCATAGCGGTTAAAAAGCGGGGGAATAATATCCAGTGGAATCGCCGCCGATAAAAACAGAGCATGCTGTCCCAGCGATTCCAGAATAATATTGCTGAGATGATGAGTGAGTGAATGATCTTCAGGTAATTGCTGATTCTGTTTCACGGTGGCAGAGAGCGTACCCGCGGTAACCTTGCCATTGACCCACTCAATCTTATTCATCTCCTCACGGAAATATTGCACCTGTTCTTTGCTCAGTACATTTGGAATATGATGCAGCACGAGAAACCCCTGAATAATCGTCTTTTAAAAATAACATAGCCCCCATCAGGAGGCTATGCGGTTGCATTGAATTAATATTTAAAGTTGACTGCTAACACTGCACTACGTCCTTCTGCTTCAGTAGCATAGTGAGAAGCATAGGCTTTAGTGAAGTAACGTTTGTCAGAAAGGTTATTTACATTCAACTGTAAATCCACATTTTTGTTAACGTTATAACGCGCCATAGCATCGTAGCGTACATAAGATGGAGCCCATTTGATGTTTGCAACATCACCATAAACTTTGTCTGAATATACTGCACCACCACCCAAAGTTAATTGCGGCAATATCTTATAGGTAGTCCATAATGTTGCTGCTTGTTTAGGTACATTAGGCATTTGGTTGCCATTATAAATGGCATTATCTGTACAAGTTGCTGTTGAACCTGAACCACGGCATGATTTACCATTTTTTGTTAATTCACTATTAAGATAAGTATAACCTGCCGAAATATCCCATTTATCGGTAATTTGACCATTTAATCCTAATTCAACACCATCAACTTTACTTTCACCTACATTCGCATAAGTTGTTGGGTCAAGTTGTACACGAGTATTTTGTTTTTCAGTACGGAAGATCGCTGCTGTTAAATTCAAACGATCATTTAACAAGTCCCACTTAGTACCTAACTCGTAAGTTTGTGCTTCTTCTGGATCGATCATTTGGTTATTAGCATTTATGGTTTCGCTGTTATCTCCCCAACCAGCATTTAAGCCAACAGGACTGGCAGAGGTAGCATAACTTGCATAAATTGAACCATTTTCAACAGGTTTAAAGGTTATACCTGATTGATATGTAAAAAAGTCTGAATCATTGTTAGCTGTATATGCAGCAGCTGAAGATGTAGCACGAAAGTTTTGTGCAGCTTCAAACTTGTCCCAGCGCACACCAAGATCAAGTAACCATTGTGGTGTGATTTCAATACTATCTAATAAATATACAGAAGTGCTTTCAACCGTGGCATCAAAGTCTTGGCGGGCTTCTAGACGATCTAAAAATGGTTTTTGAGTTGGATTGTTTAGAGAAGTACACCAATTGCTTGAAAGGTCTTTACAGTCGCTGTAAAACCCAGTTGAGGAAACTTTGCCATCTTTACTGTTAATGATGTTATAACCACCTTTGTCAGTTTCTTGCTTGCTGTATTCAGCACCAACATTAAAGCTATGATTAATGGCACCTGTAGCAAATTTACCTATCAATGCTAATTGATTTGTAAAGGTATCGCTATCTGTGATGGCAGAGTTTTGACGATGCCATACTTGGCCATTAGCTACATTGCCTTTAGAATCATCAGGGTTTGTCCAGACATAATCATTTTTAGATTTGCTGTACATTGCAGTGTTTGTAACGGTTAGATTGTCAGTTAAATCATGTTCTAACTTGATTGTCCCTGCTTGGTTCTCTTGTTTTTGGAAGTCACGATCTTTCCAACCATAATAAACGCCTTGTTTTACTTCCGCAGGTTTACCTTGTGGTTTACCTAAACCAGCATCCCAATATGGTATACCTGAATCGGGAGTATCATCCGATTTTAAATAGTAATAACTTAAAGTTGCACGAGTAGGGGTGTCTAAGCCGAAAGTAATACTAGGGGCAATACCAGCACGTTTATATTCAGCACCATCAGATTGACCTGCTTTCTCATTCATGTGGCCCATAACGGCAACACGTGTAGCAATCCCATTGCCAAAATCTTTGTTGCCATCAAGCGTCACACGTGCGTAAGCATCTGTACCGCCAGCAATAGTACCTTCTAAAAAGTCACCTTTTTTGGCCACTTTAGAAATCATGTTGATGCTACCGCCAACAGTACCTGCACCACCCATAGCAGAAGCAGAACCTTTGGTGACTTCAACTTGTTCTATGGCAAACATTTCACGGTTTTGTGAGGTTGAATTACGAATACCATCTAAATACATTGAGCTTTCAGAGCTATAGCCACGGATAAATGGACGGTCGCCATTCGGGTTGCCGCCTTCACCCGCACCCAAGGTAATACCCGGTACAGTACGTAAAGCATCAGAAAGTGTAGTGACTTGAGTGTCTTCAATCAGTTGTTTAGAAATGACTGATACAGATTTAGGTGTATTCAGTAAGGGTGCAACAAATTTCTTATTTGCGGAATTATCTACTTTTAAACTTGGTGTCTGTTCAGCTTTAACTTCTTGATGAATAGTTTCGAGCTTGACCACATTTTCATCAGCCACAGCATTTACAGTTACGATCGAGAGGGAAGAGGCAATCGCCGATGAAACGAGTTTTTTACGTGATTTGATAAACGACATGTGGGAACCCGAAAAAAGCATAAAATTTATGTATGCGAATAATAATAATTCTTATTTAAATTAAGAATTACTTTTAGATAGGAAATGACGATTTTAAAAATTATATTAATTGCCTTTAGCGATGTTATAGTGTATCAAAATGTTTCTAAGTTAATGTATTTAAACTAAATCTGATTAATAGATTATTATCTTTACTTTTATTGAGATTATTAGAGTTTATAAAAATTGAAGAAAAGATAAAGAAAAGTTTACTAAAAGCACTATAAAAATCCATAAATGCAGATTAAAGAGATGATCTGTCCAGTTTCAGTAATCAATATATCTATTCTTATTTGAGGAAAGGGATATTTAATCAAAGAAAAATGAATTTGACTGAATAAATTTGATTATTACAGCATTAATAAAGACGATTCAAGTATTGTGTTTTGTATATCTGCAAATGTTGTCATATAATGTGGCACATTTTTATAAACCTGTTATTACCAAATATATAGAGGAAGCCATGCAAGTAACTTCTGAAGCGGTTTCGGGCGTTGCCCGTCGTTTAAATGTTTCTGTACCGACGAGCCGTATTAATGAGCAATTTGAAGCTCGTTTAAAACGCACTGCTAAAACTGCGAAGATCAACGGCTTCCGTCCAGGTAAAGTACCTGTAAACGTAGTTCGTCGTGAATACGGCGCTGGTATCTACCAAGAAGTTGTCAACGACATCATTCGTGATACTGTTTTCGAAGCAATCCAACAAGAAAAAATTAACGCTGTTGGTATGCCAAATATCGAAAAAACTGAAATGAAAGACGACGCTTTAGTTTATGAAGCGACTGTTGAAGTTTATCCAGAAGTTGAAGTGAAATTCGAAGGTCTGGAAGTTGAACGTAAAGCGTCTGAAGTAAATGACAAAGACGTTGAGAAGATGATTGAAAATCTTCAAAAACAACGCGCGTCTTGGGCTGAAACTAAAGGCATGGCGAAAAAAGACATGCAAGTGACTTTCGACTTCGAAGGTACTGTTGATGGCGAAAAATTTGAAGGCGGCGCTGCGCAAGACTTTAAACTTGTTTTAGGTTCTGGCCGTATGATCCCTGGCTTCGAAGATGGTATCATCGGTATGAAGAAAGGCGAAGAGAAAGTGATCGATGTTACTTTCCCTGAAGATTACCAAGCTGAAAACCTTGCTGGTAAACAAGCTCAATTCAAAATCAATGTAAAACTTGTTGAAAAACAAAAACTTCCAGAAATTGATGCTGAATTCCTGAAAATCTTCGGTATTTCTGAAGAAGATGGCGTTGAAAAACTGAAAGCTGACGTTCGTAAAAACATGGAACGTGAAGTGAAAAACGGCCTGCGTAACCAGGTTAAAGGCGCAACTTTCGATGCACTTGTAGCTGCAAACGAAGTTGAACTTCCATCTGCAATGGTTGCTCAAGAAATTGACCGTCAACGTCAACAAATGATCCAGCAGTTCACTCAACAGTTCGGTGCTCAAGGCGCGAAAGCATTTGATTCAAGCATGCTTCCAGATGACCTGTTCAAAGAACAAGCTGAGAAATCAGTTAAACTTGGCGTATTGGTAAGCCGCATTCTTGCTGATGCGAAAATCGAAGTAGATCAAGCGCGCGTTGAAGCTTATATCGAAGATATGGCTTCTTCTTACGAAGATCCAAATGAAGTGATCGAATACTTCAAAAATGACAAGCAACAACGTGCTCAAATCGAAGCAGTTGTACTTGAAGACCAAGTTGTTGATCACATCCTAGCATCTGCTAAAGTGACTGATGCAACTGTAAGCTATGAAGACTTATTGAAAGAGCAACAAGCTCGTCAACAAGGCTAATTCAAGCTTTCCCTAAAAAGGCGCTTCGTGCGCCTTTTTTCATATTAGTAATTTCTTGACATATCTGATTTTCACAAAACTAATGCAAAAAATATGATGGAATTATTCGCGATTATTTTGCAATTTCATTGATTATCCCTCATATTGTGATTATGGATTAAGTCACAAAAATTTAGGAATAAATAAACCTATGTATGTTCCAACGATTGAAAACGCTTTAGTGCCAATGGTGGTAGAACAATCCTCTCGTGGTGAGCGTTCTTTTGATATTTATTCACGCCTTTTACGTGAGCGGGTAATTTTTCTGACAGGTGAAGTTGAAGACAATATGGCCAACCTGATCGTTGCGCAAATGTTGTTTTTAGAAGCTGAGAACCCAGATAAAGATATTCATTTATATATCAACTCACCGGGTGGTTCGGTGACTGCTGGCATGGCGATCTACGATACCATGCAGTTTATTAAACCGGATGTTGTGACTTACTGTATGGGTCAGGCAGCATCAATGGGCGCATTCCTGCTTAATGCAGGAACTAAAGGCAAACGTTATTGCCTTGAAAATGCACGTGTCATGATTCACCAGCCTTTGGGTGGTTTCAAAGGTCAGGCATCAGATATTGAAATTCACGCACGTGAAATTCTGTTCATTAAAGAACGTTTAAACCGTTTAATGGCTGAACATAGCGGTCAGGACTATGAAAAAGTGGCACGCGATACAGACCGTGACAACTTCATGACTGCTCAGCAAGCGAAAGAATACGGTCTTGTGGATGAAGTTCTAACGAAACGTCCATAAGTTTTAGAGATTGAGATATTGGAGTAAATATGTCCGAACATCCTCAAGGACAAAAGCATTGTTCATTTTGCGGTAAAACGCAGTCTGAAGTCGGAAAGCTGATTGCAGGCGAGGACGCATACATTTGTAATGAATGTGTGGACGTATGCTTAGATTTGGTTCAAACCAGTCAACAGGTCGAAACCAATGACTGGGCGAACCGTCCTTTGCCGAAACCGCATGAAATCCGTGCGGCGCTCGATCAATATGTGATTGGTCAGGACGTAGCGAAAAAGACATTATCTGTGGCCGTATACAACCATTACAAACGTCTGAAAGTACAGACCAATGGTAAGAAAGCAGATGATTCCGTTGAAATTGCCAAAAGTAATATCCTGCTGGTGGGTCCGACCGGTTCAGGTAAAACCTTGCTGGCACAAACCCTTGCCCGTCTTCTGGACGTTCCATTTGCCATGGCAGATGCAACAACCCTAACTGAAGCGGGTTATGTGGGTGAAGATGTTGAAAACATTGTACAAAAGCTTTTGCAAAAAGCTGATTACGATGTCGAAAAAGCGCAAAAGGGCATTATCTATATCGATGAAATCGATAAGATTACCCGTAAATCTGAAAACCCATCCATCACACGTGATGTATCAGGTGAAGGCGTACAGCAAGCCTTGCTGAAAATGATCGAAGGTACGGTTGCTTCAATTCCACCACAAGGTGGTCGTAAGCATCCGCAGCAGGAATTCATTCAGATTGATACCTCGAATATCCTGTTCATCTGTGGCGGTGCATTCTCAGGTCTTGAGAAAATCGTACAGCAGCGTCAGGAGAAAGGTGGTATTGGCTTTACTGCAGAAGTCCGTAATAAAGACGAAAGCAAAAAGCTGTCTGAATTGTTCCGTCAGGTCGAAGCGACTGACTTAGTGAAATTTGGTCTGATTCCAGAATTCATTGGTCGTTTACCAGTGATTGCGACTTTAGATGAGCTGGATGAAGAAGCTTTAATGCAGATTCTGACTGAGCCGAAGAATGCATTAACCCGTCAATATAAACATCTGTTTGAGATGGAAAATGTGGACTTAATCTTTGAAGATTCAGCACTACGTGCGGTTGCGAAAAAAGCATTGGAACATAATACAGGTGCGCGTGGCCTGCGCTCGATTCTGGAAAATTCATTGTTAGAAACCATGTATGACTTGCCGAGTCGTAGCGATGTAGGCACTGTGGTAGTCAATGAAGCAGTCATTAATGGTGAAGCTGCACCAGAATTTCTTGCTGAACGTCAACCACATGATGAACCAGAAACAGCGGTAAAAGTTGATTTAAAGGTGGTGAATAGCAAATCTGCTTGATTGCTATTCGTCAGAAACGTGTGAAAACCCCGTGTTTTCGCACGTTTTTTATTTCCAAAAGATAAAAGCAGATGCTAATCTCAACATCTAGGCGTGGACGCCGAAAGCTATAAAAATATATCGCAAAGTACTTACATACAAGAATAAAGACGCAGTGAGGGATAAGCATGCGTGGAGTCGCAATGGTGCTCATCGGCAGTTTGGCGCTGATGGGTTGTCACGGTAAAAAAGCCGTAGTTGAGCCTACACAGCCACTCAGCACTTTAAAAAATATTGATCTTGAAAAAAAACCGGGCTTCGTCGAACAGCATCGGGTGGGGATGTTTACGATTGGTGGCTGGGTCAACCAGAAACAGGGTAATCATTTTCAGGCAGTTAAACCTCAGCATGAGGATGCTGCAATCGTTTATTTATACCGCCCGGATTCCAAATGGAACCGTCAGGAAATTGTCGCTGCCAGCCTATTTATCAATCAGCATCGTATTCCGAGTTTATTGCATAATCATCATTACTGGATTGAGTTGCCTGCAGGTACTTATCGCTTGAGTACCAGTCGCCCTTTAGGTGCGTTGCACTTCCAAAAACCTAAGTATTTGGACTTTACAGTAGAAGCGGGTCAATCCTATTTTATTAAGTATGATGAAGAAAATTTAAGCACCCGTCGTAGTGTTCCGGGACCTCTGATGCTAATGCCAAGCAGTATGGGACTCAATGAAATTGCTTTTACCCAGTTAAAATCGGACAGTTTTAACTTTTTTGCACAGGATCAGGAAACTGGGAAAATCCGCAAGAAAGCCCAGAAAATTAAGGCGACTGAATATGATCCATCTACAGATGTACAGTTAACCACACCGTTTAAACTCTGGGATCCAAGAACCTGGTAATTAATTTTAAAATTCCAATAAAAAAGCACCCATTAAGGGTGCTTTTTTCATGCAGCTTAAATTAGCCTGCAGCAGCGTCAACTACTGGAATCTTGCCAATTTTCGCTTGCCAGATTTTTGGAGCAGTCGCGTGTACAGATGTACCATTTACGTCAACTGCAACAGAAACAGGCATATCTTTCACTACGAACTTGTAGATCGCTTCCATACCCAGATCAGCAAATGCAACCACTTCAGCTTCACGGATTGCTTTAGATACGAGGTATGCAGCACCACCAACCGCCATGAGGTAAGTTGCTTTGTTGTCTTTAATTGCTTCAACAGCAGCAGGACCACGGTCCGCTTTACCGATCATGCCGTAAAGACCAGTTGCTTCTAATACCTGACGAGTGAATTTATCCATACGAGTCGCAGTTGTTGGACCTGCAGGGCCTACAACTTCGTCACCTACTGGATCAACAGGGCCTACGTAGTAGATAAATTTGCCTTTCAGATCAACAGGAAGTTCTTCACCGTTGTTCAGCATGTCTACCATACGTTTGTGTGCAGCATCACGGCCAGTATAGATCGTACCGTTAAGAAGTAATGTATCACCTGGTTTCCAAGAGTTCATTTCTTCTTGGGTAATGTTGTCTAGGTCAACACGTTTAGAAGATGAGGAATCCCAAGTGACTGATGGGTAGTCTTCAAGGCTTGGTGCTTGAATATGCGCAACACCTGAACCATCAAGCGTGAAATGTGCGTGACGGGTTGCAGCACAGTTCGGGATCATGCCGACTGGTTTGCCCGCAGCGTGACAAGGATAATCTTTGATCTTGATGTCTAGAACAGTGGTTAAACCGCCAAGACCTTGAGCACCAATGCCCAATGCGTTTACTTTCTCGAAGATTTCGATACGAAGTTCTTCAAGTTTGTTTTGTGGACCACGACGCAGCAATTCGTCCATGTTGATCTCTTCCATCAATGCTTCTTTTGCAAGCATCATGGCTTTTTCAGCAGTACCACCAATACCGATACCCAGCATACCAGGAGGACACCAGCCTGCACCCATAGTTGGAACAGTTTTCAGTACCCAATCTACGATTGAGTCAGACGGGTTCAACATTGCCAGTTTAGATTTATTTTCTGAACCGCCACCCTTAGCAGCAACAGTGATGTCTACTTTGTTACCTGGAACAAGTTTGTGATAGATCACAGCAGGCGTGTTGTCTTTGGTGTTCTTACGGCCAAAAGCAGGGTCAGCCAGTACAGATGCACGAAGCACGTTAGAGTTTTCAAGATAACCTTGACGTACACCTTCGTTGATCGCATCGTCCAGGCTCATGGTTAAATCAAATTTAACATCCATGCCCACTTCAACAAATACGTTGACGATACCAGTATCCTGGCAGATAGGGCGGTGGCCTTCTGCACACATGCGTGAGTTAATTAAGATTTGCGCGATCGCATCTTTCGCAGCTTTGTTCTCTTCACGGTCGTACGCACGGCTCATCGCTTGGATGAAGTCTTGTGGATGATAGTAAGAAATGAACTGAAGCGCATCTTTAACCGATGTGATCAAGTCATCTTGCTTGATAATAGTTGTCATACAAATATCTCTTGAGCGGGCTGTTAGCTAGCGGGCTAAATTATAAGACAAATGAATCTGGTTGTGGGCGTTTTGCAGGGACATTGGCCAAAAGTTTATAGTTTAAGCAATAAGGCATATTACTTTGGCTGAAAGATTGGTTAAAAATGACCGGTTTTTGTCATATTTACTGTCATATTTCAGCTTAAAGTTTATTTGAATATAATTAAATTTATTATAAATATATGATTTTTATTAATTAATTAAAATTATGGAAATTTCATCATTGTCATATAACTGTCATAAAACTTTTACATAATGCGCTTATCAAATGAATGATGAGTTTTCTTTATGACCCTGACTAGTGTATTGATGGTAATTGCTTTTAGTCTTTATATCGCTGCTACTTGGTTCTACGGCCAGAAAGAAGATCAAGCTTAAGCTTTATCTTCTTTTTTACATTTTAAGAGCTAAAAAATTAGCCTATCTTCAAATCTTCAAATCTTNNCAAATCTTCAAATCTTCAAATTACCTTAATAAAAAAAACAATATTTCAATCATCTTGGTCTTGCCACAACATGCCTGTGACACAGTTATTTTTCTTCATTACATTATTAACCTAGAAAAACCCAAAGCCTGAAAACCCTTACACACAGCCAATTTTTTAGGGCTTAAACTGAGGTCTCTCAACTTCTATAAATAGGGCAATTGGAATGAGTAACTTTAATACAAATGACATCAAAGAACATGCTTCAGTAATTGCTTCAGATGGTACTCAAGTTGGTAAAGTGGATCATTTAGAAGGTCAGGACAAGATTAAATTGACAAGAAGTGATGACGAGAATAATGAGCATCATTTGATTCCGATTAGCTGGGTAAGCGAAGTGAAAGATGACAGCGTGATCTTGAATAAAACAGCAGAAGATGTGCACAAAGAATGGACCACGGTATAAGTATGATCGTTGCCTGACTTATTCTGGTTTGGCTTAAATACTCAAACTGGATGTAAGTTTAAAATAGGCAAATCTGATCTGTTAAAGTGGTAAATGCCAGCCCGATCGGCTGGCATTTCTTTTGTGTCATCAATATTTTTATTTTAATTTTATTTACTCATAGAGCAGATTACGAACTTGCATAATTTTTTGAGCTAGACAATCTGTAGATTATAGCTCCTTCAATGATTATTGAGAAAGTTTGTTAAATAGATCACTAAAAAACCACCCGATCTTTTGACCGGATGGTTGTGAGTGTTAAAGAAAATTAATTAGCTTGCTGATCTGCCTGAATCGCAGTTAAAGCAATGGTAAACACAATGTCATCGACCAGCGCACCACGTGACAGGTCATTCACCGGCTTGTTCAAACCCTGTAGCATCGGACCGACACTTACGACATTTGCCGCACGTTGTACTGCTTTATAAGTGGTGTTACCGGTATTTAGGTCAGGGAAGATAAACACATTGGCACGACCAGCCACTTGTGAGTCAGGTGCTTTCTGACGGCCCACACTTTCAACTGAAGCGGCATCGTATTGCAGTGGACCATCAATCAACAGATCAGGACGACGCTGTTTAGCAATCTCAGTCGCTTTCGCGACTTTTTCTACGTCTGCACCTGTGCCTGAAGTCCCGGTAGAGTAAGAAATCATAGCAATACGTGGATCAATGCCAAAGGCTTTTGCAGAGTCAGCAGACTGAATTGCAATTTCAGCCAGTTGTTCGGCATCCGGATCTGGATTAATCGCACAGTCACCATAGACATAGACTTCATCTGGCAGCAGCATAAAGAATACAGAAGAGACTAATGAATATTCAGGTGCTGTCTTGATCAACTGGAAAGCAGGACGAACGGTATTTGCTGTGGTATGTACTGCACCAGAAACCAGACCATCCACCTGATCAAGTGCCAGCATCATAGTACCGAGTACGACAGTATCCTGTAGCTGTTCACGTGCCTGCAATTCGTTGATTTTGCCTTTACGCAGTTCAACCATTTTTTCGACATAATTCTCGCGAATCAGGTCGGGATCAATAATTTCAAGATCGTGCGGTAAGTCAATATTACGTGCTTTGGCAACTTCAACCACTTCTTCCGGTTTTGCCAGCAAGATACAGTGCGCAATCCCGCGAGATTGACAGATCGCAGCCGCCTGAATAGTACGTGGCTCATCACCTTCCGGAAGCACAATACGTTTTTTCGCAGTAATCGACTTTTGTACTAGCTCATGACGGAATGCAGAAGGAGACAGACGTGGCTTGTAAGAACCATTAATTAGCTGTGCAATCCATTCTTCATTTAAATGACTGGACACAAAACGAGTGACCTGTTCAGCACGTTCAGTATCATCACATGGAATTTCATTGCTTAAATTGGCTAGACTTTGGGCAGTTTCAAAAGTGCTGAGTGGCGTATGCAGAATAGGCAGACCATGTTTAATCCCTGTCTGGCAGAACTCCAATACAGTCGAATTTGGCTCATAATGTTCAGTCAGCACCAAACCTGCCAATGGAATGCCATTGCTGCTCGCCAGGCTACTTGCCAGCAAGACATCAATCCGGTCTGATGCACTGATAATCAGTTCGCCAGCCACGAATTTATGTAATTCATGTTCAATATTGGACGCAATTAAACTGCTGTGTAAAACACGGCGCTGCTTTGCTTCACCCAGATTGACCCAGTCTGCTGAAATATGTGCTGCTAGGTCAGAAATACGTGGCACACTTAAAGTATTGCTGAATGGAACCAGACCAATGACTGGAAGCTTTTCAGAACCAATATGGGCATGGGTTTTCTGAATAGCTGCTATAAATTTGTTGGTATCACTGATCAGGCGTAAACCGGGATCAATAGTCACCGGGATCTGTGCAGAATCTTCTGGTAAGCCTTTGGTGCGCATAAATAATACGCCAGCCATACGGGTAGAAGAGGACCCACCTAAATAACGTAATTGGCTTTCAACTTTTTCAGCTGCCACTTCAGGCTGGTTGATATCAGCATTGCTGACAATGATGACTTTGGCATCTAGTGCCTGCGCCAAGGCTGCATTAAAGCTTGGCGCAAAGGTATCGCGGCTATTTGGTACCAAACCTTCAACAATAATCAGGTCGTGATTTTTGGCAATCTCACGATGCAGGCGTACTGCATCTTCAAGCAATTCATCTGTTTCACCCAGATTAAAGCGCTGAATCAGACTTTCATAAGTAATCGGTTCAACGGTTTCACTTTGGGATAAATGACGATAGAGTGCTGTAGTGCGATCTGTTTCCTGACTTTTTTCCTGTGAAAAAGGTTTCACAAAACCTGCTTTTACCCCTTGGCATTCTAAAGCATATACCAAACCTAAACAGGCTGAAGTTAAGCCGACGCCTTCCCCGGTCGGCACCAATAAAATCGTTTTCATAAGTAATATCAGTCGCGCAATAATAGAAATTAGGTAAAAGGGAACCGGGCTTGCTTATGCAAGCGCAGCTTCAGGTTCAGACTTTTTTGCAGTAGCTTGCTCCACTTCATGCTCTACCACATAATGAGTTTCTTTCGCGATTCGGCCTTCTTCATCAGTCGGAACTACCCAGATTTGTGGGCCTGTACCGTTATCGATCCGGCCTTCAGTGCCGCGCTTCAAACTGCTATTAGCGTCTTTATCCAGGTTGAAACCGAAATGTGGTAAATAAGCCATGGTTTTTTCACGAATATACGCCGAGTTTTCACCAATACCACCGGTAAAGAACAGACCATCAATACGTGGCAGACCACAGCTTAAAGCAGCTAAAGATTTCGCCAGACGGTAGCAGAATACTTCAATCGCAAGAGTCGCATCTTCATTGCCTTGTTCTGAGGCTTCAATCAGAGTACGCATGTCATTAGACAGATTGTCAGATAAACCAAGCAAGCCACTTTCTTTATTGAGCATCTTGTCAATTTTATATACATCCCAGCCTAAGTTTGCAGCCAGGAAGCTATGCAAACTTGGATCGACATCACCACTACGGGTCCCCATCACCACACCTTCAAGTGGCGTCAGACCCATTGAGGTATCTACACTTTGGCCATTCCATACGGCACAGGTCGAACTACCATTACCGAGATGCGCTGTTAACCAGCCACCTTGTTTGAAGCTGCCCGCAAGTTCAGAACCGCGATCTGATACATAAGCATGGCTGGTACCATGGAAACCATAACGACGTACGCCATATTCGGTATAAAGGAATTTAGGCAGGGCATAACGGTAAGCATGTGCCGGCATGGTTTGATGGAAAGCTGTGTCGAATACTGCGACTTGTGGCAAATCTGGGAATAAACGTTTAGTCGCTTCGATTCCGATCAGGTGAGCCGGATTGTGTAAAGGCGCAAGTGGAGTTGCTTCGCGAATTTTTTCAATAATTTCGTCAGTAATCAGTTCTGCCTTGATCAGGCTGCCGCCATGTACCACACGGTGACCAATGGCATCCGGCTTGTAATTCGCCAGACGCTCTAAACCTACTTCTAGCGCTTTCTTATGATCTGCAAAAGGAATATGAATATCGACGGGTTCATTACCGACAGTCACACCTTTAATACGGGCATTTTCTGTGCCTAAGTTCTCAGCTAAGCCGTGAATACGGAAATTCTGTTCTTCAAGCAATAGGGCAAACTTGATTGAAGAAGAGCCACAATTAATAACTAATACTGATTTAGACACGATTGTTTACCCGATTCTAATTAAAATTCTCATCCATTTCGTTGACCTGTCTGCTGGCAAAAGCGACACAAGATAGGTCTGTGATCATGTTTTAACATGGGTTTTTTTACTGTCCTAGATAGACTTTAGCCGATTAGACTTAAGCATTATCGACCATAGCGACAATAATAATTAAAATTTATCAGTTCATAGTTTTCATTTATAAATAAAATACTGTTAAAAAATGATCTATCAAACTGTAGCTTATATTTCTTAAAAATAATGTTTATTTATTCTATCTTTTAGGTATGGATATGAAGAAATTATATGCAATTTTATAAAGGTTGCATATTTACTTGAACATGTCTTTTATCAACTCAATGCATAAAAATCAGCCTTGCGAACAAGGCCGATTTTATTATCTATTTACTGACGAATCTGACCATCACCGAAGACTACCCATTTCTGGGAAGTCAGGCCTTCTAAGCCAACCGGGCCACGGGCATGAATTTTATCTGTCGAAATGCCGATTTCCGCACCCAAACCATATTCAAAACCATCAGCAAAACGGGTAGAAGCATTGATCATGACTGAACTCGAATCTACACCAGCTAAAAATTCGCGAGCGATGCTGTAATTTTCCGTAATAATTGAATCGGTATGATGCGAGCCATATTTATTGATATGTTCAATAGCTTCCTCAACACCTGATACGATTTTAACTGCCAGAATCGGACCTAGATATTCGGTGTACCAGTCTTCCTCTGTTGCTGCGACTACCTGATTGCCCAAGATACGCTGGGTTTCACGACAACCACGAAGCTCTACCTGTTTTTCCTGATACAGCTCAGCAATTCGAGGCAAGAAGTCTTCTGCAACTTTCTCATCAACCAGCAAAGTTTCCATGGCATTACATACGCCATAACGATGGGTTTTGGCATTTAAAGCAATGGGCAGTGCTTTGAGCAGATCAGCCTGTGCTTCAACATAAACATGACAATTCCCGTCCAGATGTTTAATCACAGGCACACGTGCCTCTTCAGTAATGCGCTCAATTAAGCCTTTGCCACCACGCGGTACAATCACATCGACAAATTCAGTCAGGGTAATCAGCTGGCCAACCGCAGCACGGTCAGTTGTGTTAATCACCTGAACTGACGCTTCAGGCAAACCTGCTACTTTCAAGCCATGCTGGATGGCAGTTGCAATGGCCTGGTTAGATTCCAAAGCTTCTGAACCGCCACGCAGAATAATCGCATTTCCGGATTTCAATGCCAGTGAAGCAGCTTCCAGAGTTACATTGGGACGTGATTCATAAATCATGCCCACTACGCCTAAAGGCACACGCATCTTGCCAAGCTGAATGCCTGTAGGACGGTAAGCCATATCGGTAATTTCACCAATTGGATCTTTCAGGCTGATCACATCTTTCAGGCCCTGTAACATACCTTTAAAGCGTGCGGGGTTGAGTTCTAAGCGATCAAGCAGGGCACTGTCCAGATTGTTCTGGTGAGCTTTATTCATATCAATCTGGTTGGCAGCCAGAATAGCGGCCTGACTGTTTTCTAAAGCGGTATAAATTGCTGACAATGCGCTGTTTTTAGTTTGGGTAGACGCACGAGCCAAAATGCGAGAAGCCTGGCGTGCCTGCTGTCCTACCGTTTGCATGTATTGTTCAATAGACTCTTGCATAGCGGTTCAATCACTTAGAAATTTCACTTTGATATTAACAGTCTGATGCCGGACAATGAAGCCCATCACTTAAAAATCATAAGCTTTTCACTGTTTCTAAACATTTTGAAATTGTTTTATCTTTAAAAGCAGATAAGTGGTTGTCGAATCAGTTGCTTGTGAAAAGCCGCTCTGTATAGAATGAAATGTAGCGACATAGATGTCATTGATATAATTACTACAGCGCAGGATGCGTGTTCAGGATAATCGGAATAATCCTGAAGCATAAGATCTGTAAATAATGACTTGCACAATAAAAATAAGGCAAGGACGGAGGAAAGGAATATGAATTCCATTATCCAGATGGATGCCCAGGCATTGGACCAACATAGCCATTATGGTTTTTTTGATCTTTATGATAAGCACAGTTTCAAGCAACCAGCACGTACGACATGGATCGATGGCTGGAAAATCGAGTATATGGCCATTGCGCGTCCTGATACTTTGCATATGCGCCCAATGGTGATTATTGGGGGAGCTTTTCAGAACTTTAATTCTTACAAATATTGTGTAGAACAGTTATTTGATGCGGGACCTATTATTTTAATTGATTTACCTTCCATGGGGGCCAACCAGCAAATTACTAACGTTGATACCGGCTTATCTGCAGGAACACTTGAACTCGAAGATCTGGCCGCGATGCTAGGCCAATGGCTGGATCAGATGCAATTGCCTAAGGTGGCTATTCTGGGAATGTCTCTGGGTTCAGTGGTGGCTTCCTGTCTGGCGGATCAGCGCCCTGAACTGGTAGACCGTATGATTTTAATGGGTGTGATGCAAAAGACCCGTAAAAGCTGGCGCATGCTGCTGGAAGAATCTCTGCATTTAATGAAAGAACAGCGCATGGATGAATTCGGCCAAGCGGTGATTCTGTATCTGGTCAATCATGCACGTTTAAAAGAAACCCGTATGTCGCCAACAGCAAAACGGTTGTTCTTTAAGCAGATGTCCGAGTTTACTGCCACTGAGCAGGACCGCTATGATATCAACTGTAACCGTCTTTTAAGACTGACCAATGTACCGATTCCTCAATGCAAAGTTTTGGTGGCTTGTGGGCAATATGACAGCTTTACCTTGCCACATGAGAATGCCAATTTTGCCCTGCAATGTCCAAACATGCAGTATGTGCAGATTGCTTCTGCAGATCATGTGCCTCAGTTACAGCGCCGTAAAGAAACCATGCATTTGTTTGCAACTTTCTTGCGTGATGAACCGGTTGATCAGCTCGAAGGTATTATCCCGTTCACCCGTGAACAGATGCAGCAGATCGAACGGCGCGGTGAAGAGCGGATTACGGTTCAGGATCCACAGCGTTATTTAAGTCATCGTCATTCTGATCTGGTACTCAAGGCAGAAATTATTGATATGAATTTCTTTGGGGTATTGCTGGAATTGGAACCTGGATTAACCGATCTGGCAGCCGCATATCCACGTGATCTGGCTTTGTATCTGGAAGATGAAGAAGGCGAATTCAAGATCGAATGTTTGATCTTCGAACATGATGATACTCAGTTACGTGCTTTGTTCAAGCATGGCAGTTTTGATGTGGCAGAGCGTTTACTACGCTTTGTCCAGAAAGAGAAAGCCCTTCAACAGGCTGAAGTATTCGATGCAGTCATCTAAACAATAGAATTCATAAAAAAACAGCGTAATTAAACGCTGTTTTTTTTCACTGCATGAATCATCCAGACCAAATCGCCTAGATGTTCATCCTGTTCATAATGAGGATTCTGCTGTCGAGGCTCTGCAAAATAACGTTTTGGTTGTTCGACCTCCACCTGCATAAACCCAGCTTGCTGAAAAAACTGCTGTAGTTCTTGAGGTGATTTAAAATGAAAGGTAAACGCACTGCGTGACATGAATTTCAGCAGACGGCTGCAGGCCCAGATAAAGCTCGCCAGTTTATTTTTGACCGGTTCAGGATAAATATCACTGAGATAATGCACTTCACTAAAGTCTTGACCATATTCGGTAATGCCTTTGAGTAAAGTAAACAGCATTTTTTGATCAAAGTAATTGATCAGGCCTTCACTAATAATAACGAGAGGTTGCTGCGGGTCAAAGACTTTAAAAATATTCGCCAGTTCTGCACTAAAAATATCGGCACTCAATACTTCCGGGGCATCCTGATCAATCTGCTGCAAAGCATTGGTTTTGATCCTAGCCATATCGGGCAGATCCAGCTCCCGATAATTAATCCCGGGAAATTTCTGTCTAAAATTCCAGCTGCGTGGGGATAAGCCACTGGCAATTTCCAGTACCTGTAATTGAGGATATTCACTAATTAACTGACCTAGGTGTTCGTCAATCATTTGATGACGCTGTTTCAGGGTGGTGCGCATACTGCCGCCTACATGACGTTCAGCCCATGACTCCAGTGGATGAACCAGTTTGGCAAGGAATTTACCTTTAGAGGTAGCAAATACCGGATGTGAAATCCCCATTTTGTACCAGATATAGCCAGTATAGTGTGCAGTAAAAGAAATATGGCGATGTTGTGAAAGAGATTCTGTCATGTCGTCCTGACCTTATTGTTGTTTTAATTCAATGCTGCTCATTAATATAGCAGTCTTTTCAACATGATAATAAAAAAGGAACACCTTGTCGTGTTCCTTTGTCGTATTCAGATCATTAAAAAATTACAGAACCTGATCTTTAAACTGGCTGATTTCATCACGGATCTGGCGCCATTCATCTCCAAGATCCAGTTCAGTGCCGATCCGAATCTCTGGAATTTTTCCGCGCATGCGTTCCAGGCGGTGCTGATTGGGCAATAGCAGATCCTGAATGCCCTCAAGTGCAATACACTGTGCTGCGCGATCATTACAGACCAATCCCATATCACAACCTGCTTTTAATGCCGCCTGAATCCGGGCATCAGCACCGCCAGCCACACAGGCAGCCTGCATGCTTAAATCATCCGAGAACAGTACGCCGTCGAAGCCAAGTTCTTGACGTAACACTTTCTGAATCCAGAATTCTGAGAAACCGGCTGGATTTGGATCAACCTGACTATAGATAACATGGGCAGGCATAAGCGCATCGAGTTGTGATTGTAACTGGATAAAAGTCTGCATATCCTTTTGCTGGATTTCTTCATAGCTGCGCATATCAATGGCAGCGGCCACATGCGAATCGGCCTTAACCGAACCATGTCCCGGGAAATGTTTGCCAGTCGAAGCCATACCAGCACGTTTCATACCTTTCAGGAAAGCACCAGCCAGTGGAATAATATCCTGAATATTTTTAGCAAAGCTACGGTCGCCAATCACATCACTAATATAATTCAGATCCAGCACAGGCGCAAAACTAAAGTCAATTCCGACAGCCAGTACTTCGGTGGCCATTAACCAGCCACATTTCTCGGCCAGTTCCAGTGCTTTTTCACGATCAGTCTGGTAAAGCTCACCAAATTTACCCGTAGCAGGCAGCAGGGTAAAGCCCTGTTTCAGGCGCTGTACACGGCCACCTTCCTGATCCACTGCAATCAGAATATCTGGACGAACCTGGCGCATATGATCAGTCAAGGCACGGACTTGGGCAGGAGATTCAATATTGCGACCGAATAAAATCACACCACCGACTTGTGGTGCACCCAAGAGTTCAATATCTTCTTGAGTAAGGGTAGTGCCTGCGATGTCGAGCATCAATGCGCCAATCATATGCGGAATCCATTTTAGAATTTTCGGGGAAAACAATACCTGAATTCTGCAATGATTTGCTACACTTTGTCAGCACAGAATATGATAAAACTACACGACATAAACATATTAAGTTGTTTAAGATGCTGAATACTTTAAGTTCTGCTCGAAAAGCAACACGGTCAAATTGGTCTTGAGGCCAAGGAAGTACGAATTATTTATGAAATTTCAAACAATAGCTTGTGCAGTTGCGATTGCGACAGGCGGATTATTTTTTACCCATGTGGTGAATGATGCAATTGCAGCTGATGGTAAAGAAGTAGTCAGCAAAGCAGTGCTTCAACCTTCTCAAGAACAGGCATTGGTATCCCGACAACTGGCAACTCTCGTTGATCGCCAACATTATTTGAATATGCGTCTGGATGCTCAGACTTCACAGCGTATCTTTGATTTTTATATTGACAGTCTGGATGCAGATCACAGTCTTTTTCTGGCATCTGAAATAGAAGATTATAAAAAACGCTATGGCGCTACTTTCGGTGCCAATCTGAAAGCTGGTAATTTGTCTGGCCCTTATGAAATTCATGCACAGTATCGTGAGCGTTTAGCCCAGTTCTATACCTTTATGCTGGAAGAACTGAAAAAACCGCAAAACCTGAATCAGAAGAATGTATATATCGAAACGGATCGCGAAAAAGCGCCATTCTTTAAAACTCAGGCTGAACAACGTGCTCACTGGTCAAAAATGCTGCTTTCTCAGCTGATTAACCTGACGATCAGTAAGGAAGAAGAGCAAGCTAAGCAGAATGCACTCAAAGCCAATCCAGAACTGGCAAATGGCCAGGATCTGACTGGGCCGGAAGATTTAACACCTGCTCAAACTCTGACTAAGCGTTATACCCGTCAGTTAGAACGTCTTAGCCGGATCAAGAGCGATGATGTACTGGACAAAACCCTCAACGCGATGATGCTGACTTATGATCCGCACAGTAATTATTTCCCGCCTGTAGATGCGATGGAGCTGAACCGTCAGACTACATTGCAGCTGGAAGGGATTGGGGTGTCGATTCGTCCGGAACGTGGTAATGAAGATTACACCAAGATTGAAACCATTGTAGAAGGTGGGCCTGCCAGCAAATCAGGACAGGTAAAATCAGGTGACCGTATTGTTGGCGTTGCTCAAGACGGCGAACAGATGGTCGATGTAATCGGCTGGCCGAGCAATGAAATTGTTGGCCTGATTCGTGGTAAGCGCGGCACCAAAGTAACGCTGAAGTTATTAGGCCCGGGTGCGACCATGGGACAGGCGCGTAATGTCAGTCTTGTACGTGATGTGATTCAGGAAGAAGATGCCGGGGTTAGAACCCGTACCGTTGAAATCCAGCGTGATGGTAAAAAATATCAGTACGGTGTGATTGAAATTCCATCTTTCTATCTGAACTATCGTGCCCGTCGTGCGGGTACCGACTATCGTTCAGTATCAGAAGATACCAATAAAGCTTTGAAAGAACTGGCTGCGAAGAATGTTGCCGGTATTATTGTGGACTTACGCAATAACCCGGGTGGTTCACTTGAAGAAGTGGCACGCATGCTGGGACAGGTCATCAAATCGGGTCCTGTAGTTCAGATTCGTGATGGTAACGGTAATGTCAGCGTCTTTGAAGATGATGATGGCGGCGCACAAACCTATGCTGGCCCATTGGCAGTAATGGTGAACCTGGCTTCTGCATCTGCAAGTGAAATTTATTCAGCAGCAATTCAGGATTATGAACGCGGCATCGTGATTGGTAGTACCACAACAGGTAAAGGAACTGCACAGGTTCAGCTGGATAGCTTGGCGCATGGTCAAGCAACGCTGACTCAGCGTAAATTCTACCGTGTGACCGGTGGTAGTACCCAAAATAAGGGCGTGATTCCGGATATCAAACTGGTCGATATCTATAACGAAGAATTTGGTGAACGTAAGGCTAAAAATGCCCTAGAGTGGGATACGATTCCAACTGCACCATTTAAACGTGAAGGTGTGGTACAGAAATATGTACCGGAACTGGCCAAGTTATCTCAACAGCGTGTCGCTCAGAACCCTCAATTCAAGTATCTGGAACAGCGTACAGCGGCCATGAAAAAAGTCGAAGACCAAAAACGTGTAGTTCTGGATCTGGAACAGCGTAAAGCTGAGTTGCTGGATATCGAGCGTAAAGCTTTAGAAGCTGAAAATGCCCGCCGTGCTGCAACCGGCCTGAAACCTTATCCGAACTGGGAAAGTTATCAGGCTTCTCTGGATGCCATGGTTGAAGCTCGAGCAAAAATGAAAGCCAAAGAGCGTCCAGCATTACCGGAAGAAGAAGCTTTTGTACTGGAAGCCGCGCATGTCTTGGCTGACTATGCTCAAGCACAGTCTAAACAGTAACTTTCACATAAAATAATATGATTTCTAAAAACAGCCTATCTCGATAGGCTGTTTTTTTGTGCAAATAAAATGCAATATCAATTAAATATAAAGTGCTATGTAACTAAATAAAAAAGAAAAATTTGTGATTTATGTCGAATAAAAAAGCTGGAATATTAAAGTTAATCAATTGATAAAATCTCAAAGACTTCTAATATATAAGCTGAATTTTTTATTTTATCGATTCAGGGCAATTTTAAACTCCACTCCAGCTACTGAAGAGATAAAAATATTGCAATAAATTTTGTATATAGCTTCAAGTTTGAAGCAGCCGGGATGAACTCTGAAAAGAGTATTTTATTTTTTATAGGGCGTAAATTTAGCGGGGAATCGTGCGAATACAGCTGCGCAATAAAATAAAAATGATCGCCCAGATGGAACATTTTATATGATTCATGCTCATCATGATGTCAGTCTGCTTATTGGATCGATGGCTGTGGCATTTATTGCCTGCTATTTGACGCTTACGCTTGAGCAGATTCTATTTCGTAATGTGTCGCTAAGGTTGAAAACCCTTATTTTACTGTTTAGCGGTGGCTTGCTGGGACTGGCGATCTGGGGAATGCATTATGTCGGCATGACGGCAGCTCATTTTCCTGATGCTTATGATATCGATACTGCACTCACCTTAAGTTCTTATATGATTGGGTTTGTAGGAGCAACCTTTGCCATCTGGCTCACCACCCGTAAAACCTTGCCTTGTGCCCGTCTGATTCTAGGTGCTGTTCTGATGGGGCTAGGCATGTCAGGAATGTACTATGTGGGGATGCTGGGCCTGAATGTTAAAAATCATGTGACTACCTATCACCCTTTATTAATGATCTGTTCGATCCTGATTGCAACGAGTGGAGCGGGACTCAGCTTCTGGGTGGCATTCAAATATCGACAGGCAGTACAAAGTACGATCCGGATGAAGCTCGTGGTCGCGAGTATGCTTACGTTGACCATTGTCGGGATGCATTATACGGGTATGGCGGCACTCAGTTTTTATGAAGATGCCCATCCATTGAGCCAGATCAGTCATTCCCATTATGACTTGTTATTTTCAGTCATCCTGATTAGTTGTCTGGTACTGGTGACTGCATTTGGTGTAGCCATGCTGGAGTTACGCTTTGAATCACGTAACCGTCAGCTGATGCTGGCCAATAAAGAGCTGGCGAATCAGGCGATTCAGGATAATCTCACCAAACTGCCAAACCGATTATATCTGGTCAAATATGCACAATTGCTATTTTCTGACCGGCAGCAAGATGCCCAGCATGAAATCGCTTTTCTATACATTGACCTAGATCGCTTTAAAGCCGTGAATGATGTATTTGGCCATCACGTTGGAGACCAGCTACTGATTCAGCTGGCTTATCGTATTCATCAAATTCTGGGAGATGATTCCAAACTGCTGTGCATCGGTGGTGATGAATTTCTGCTGGTGCTAGAAAATACTTCAGTAGAACAGGCCTCGAAAATATCAGAAAAGATTCTGGAACTGATTCAGGAAAGTTTCCAGATCAGTGGCAAGACCATTAATATCTCGGGCAGTATCGGGATCACCATGTATCCGAAGCATGGTCAGAATCTGCAGGATCTGCTGATCAATGCAGATGCTGCCATGTTGACTTCCAAGTATCAGGGACGGAATACCTATTCTGTTTTTAATTTCTCGACCGATCAGCATGAAAGCAAAAGCCAGAGCAAACTGATCAATGATCTGTATAAAGCAGTAGAAGAGCAGCAATTTATCTTGGTTTATCAGCCAAAATTTACCCATGATGAGCAGATCTGTGGTGTAGAAGCGCTAATCCGCTGGAAGCACCCATTGCATGGTTTGTTGGGTCCGAACATGTTTATTCCCGGAGCAGAAAAAACCGGTCTGATTATTCCGATGGGCTACTGGGCTTTGGAGCAGGCCTGTAAACAGATTCAGCTTTGGGAAGCTGATCATGCTGATTTTTTCCCGATCGGAGTCAATTTATCTGCAATTCAGTTTGAGCATAAGCATCTGATCAGTACGCTGGAGCAACTTCTGAATCAATATAAAATTGATCCTCAACATTTGATGATTGAGATTACTGAATCGACTGCCATGCATCATATTGATTCGAGTATCCGGGCTTTGCAGCAGTTGCGTCAAATGGGCATCCAGCTAGCGATTGATGATTTTGGTACTGGGCATTCCAGCTTTCTGTATTTAAAAAACCTGCCTGTCGATGAGTTAAAAATTGACAAGGAATTTATTCAGGGTCTGAGTGCAGGTTCCAAGGAAGAAATGATTCTGGAAAGTATTATTCAGCTGGCCATTAAACTCGGCCTGAAAGTAACGGCTGAAGGAATTGAAACTGTGCAGCAAGCGGAAATTTTGACCCGTTTGGGCTGTCAGCAGATGCAGGGCTATCTGCTGGGTAAACCGATGGATGTTGAGCAACTTGAAGCTAGGACCTTTGTTTCTTAAATTCATTAAATCACTATTTAGAATTTTTTTTTATTAAACTAATCAATTGTAAATTATAAAATTTATGTGGTTATCGATTTATAATTTTTAGATTGAGTAGTGAATTCAATCTGCTAAATAAACGAGTCAAAAAAATATCAGTTCAACCGGAAAAGAGAATGGGAAACTACGATTTCTCCAGTTTATAGGGCTGCTTATTGGCTCTAGAAATCTGCTACAATATCGTCAATTTTTTCATATTGATCGTATTTGATCTTGAGCACTGCGGTTCTGCAGTAGGTATTTTCCATGAGTTTTAAAGATGAGTTAGCGGCGCAGGTCGCTCAGCGACGTACATTCGCCATTATTTCCCACCCAAATATTTGACACCATTTCAAGCCCATTTAACCTATTTCAAATATAATAATAAAACCATTGTAAGTACTGTAAAAATATAAAAATATTGTTATTCTTTGTCTGATATGTCTTTCAACCCCGTTCAATAGATTTCAAGTCTAGTCAGTATGTTTGTGTACATATGTGTGTACATATTTTCTAGAATTTTCTATTTGAAAAAAATATGTACACAGGTGGAGTAAAATGCCTTTAACAGATACGTGGCTTAAGAAGAATCTAGATCGTGAACGTTCAGCAATACATACGGAGCCTGATCAAGATGGATTGAGCGTTCGTGTTTCTCAAAAAGGAAAGCTCACTTTCCAGATGCGTTTTCGATATAACGATAAGCAAGCTCGTTTAGACTTGGGAACCTATCCAAATATGAGCCTTAAAGAAGCTCGTATTGAATTGCAGAAAATGAAAGCAATTTTAGAAAAGGGACATGACCCACGTATTCATAAAAAAGTAGAACTTCACAAGATCACAGAGGCTGTAACTTTTGAAGCGTTATTTCGTGAGTGGCATACGAAATATAGTATTCCAAACAAAAAAAATGCAGATCAATATTTGAGATCATTTGAACTTTATGTTTTCCCAAAGTTAGGTAGCATACCTGCTGAGCAAATTACATTACATATGTGGTTAGATTTACTAGAAGAGCAATTTAAACAGTCGCCATCGATAACTGATCGCATTCTTACGAATACAAAGCAGTGTTTGGATTGGGGGATTAATCGAAAATTAATTGAGCGAAATCCCATAAGACATATCACTGGAAAGCGTGACTTAAATATTAAGAAAAATAAAACTGTTCGAGTATTACAAGATGATGAGTTGTCTTTAATTTTTAAAATTTGTGATGAGTCTAGAACATCATTAAGGAATGTTTTATTTCTCAAGTTATGTTTGTTTTATGGTAATCGATATAGTGAGTTGAGGCTTGCACGGAAATCAGATTTTGATTTTAGTAAAAATACATGGACAGTACCGTATGAAAATCATAAGACAGGAGAAAGTAAAGGTGACATTGTTCGACCTATTATTGATGAGATCAAACCGTGGCTTCAGTCTGCAATGGATTTGAGTAATTCTGAATACATTTTCCCACATGAAAATGGCAAAGAGCCAATGGGGCGTAGTGGGCCAACAGATACCCCTTATAACTTCATGCAATTTGCAAGGAAGAATTATAAAATTGAAATGGATCATTGGTCTATGCATGATTTGCGGCGTACAGCAAGGACAAATTTCAGTGCGTTTACAAGTAGGGATGTTGCGGAACTGATGGTTGGTCATGTGATGCCTGGGGAACAGGGGACATATGACTATTATGATTATCAAAAAGAGATGTCGAAGGCTTATAAAAAATGGTGGAAAAAATTAAGTAATCTGTCTAGATAGACAGATTACTCATTTGGTTGTTATTGAAATATTTGATTAGCCATTCGTTAAACGTTTCTTCATCCCAAAGGCTAGTAGAGCCAGCGCATTTCTTAATAGGTTGAGGCATTGGTTGCTCGAACATTTTTTGATTAGGTTGTTGGTAACGCCATAAAGTCGATGCAGAGCAATTTTTGAGTTTGTGGCGAATTTCTTTAGATGTTAAGTAGCCCATATCTTTGATCCTTTTGTGATTATCGCAATTAGAAAAAAGAACTAATTTTTTAACCTTAAATATTGGCTGGAAATCAACCTATAATGTTAAAACTATTAGATCAGTTCATTGATGGGGTAACTATAAAATTTAGAAAATGTTTAAAATAGAGCAGTACGCATATCTGGAAATATAGTAGTATTATGCTATGCAATTATCTGTATTTTAATAAATTATGATTGATAAAAAATTATCAAGGTTAGAGCAGTTTGAGCAGGATATATGGTTAAACTTTTGTTACTACTATCAGTGTGAATTGGATAATGAATTAATAGAAACGGAGAATCAATCATATATTGATCAAAAAGAAAAAATCATAAAAAGAATGCAGCAGAATGATTTTCCATTGAGTGAGCAGTCAGCTTTTCATTTAGAAATGATGGGGGATGTGGTTTCAATCCCTTTCAAGCCATTCCAGATTGCACAGCTTTTAATGCAGATAAATACATTAAGACCTGAGGTGAATAACTTGCCTGCCAAAATTTTCCAAAGGCATTATTCAGATATTTTAATTGCTTATGTGCAAATGCTTGGTGGGGTGGAGTTTATTCAGAACAGTACACTTGCCAAAAGTGCAAAGGCAATCATTGCAGTCAAAGCTCGTTACGACAAGCAGTTATACCCAAGACGTGAAATTATATATCGTATTTTAAGGGAACAAGTGGCACGTCATGGTAAATGGAAGAATCTAAATCAAGCTGTTCATTTTGTGCTTGATGATCTGGTCAAAGCTTTTGAGGTTTACGATATTGAGTGGCTTCAGTCTGAACTTGTGCTTAAGCAAAAAATGCTCAGTGAATTAGAACAGGAGAGTAAGCAGTTGTACGCTAAAGCTCAGTCTGATGGCGTGCGAAGAAAGCCAGCATCAATTGCGAAAAAAATAGAAAAATTACAGCTCGAACTTAATAATCTTAATCAGATACTGAAAGCAAAATATCCTTCTAAAGAGATGGAAAAGTTTGGGTATAAGATGCCTTACAGTGGTGGATACATTGCTGAAACCATCATTCATGAGCTCCAAACTCAGCCCGATATATTGAAAGAAATCTTGTTCTAAAAGTTGGTTTTAATGTGGTTCTGTTAATTAGACCACTTAAGAGGGTGTAAATAATTCTGTGTAAATACAGTTTTAAAAATACTTGGTTACACGCTCTTCAAACATGATACTAAAGCGATTCATGGCAGCTTTCCAATTCTGAATAGGCATCGTCCATTTTTTGCTTGCTGCCATAATTGCTAAATATACCACCTTTTTCACGGAATCATCGTAAGCGTCCGCTGAACACACCTTCTGAATTCATCCTGTAAGCCTTAATTTAACCTGAGTTCGACTAACTCAGGTGGCGTACTAATGGAGTGGAAGGGGTGCTTTTTTTGGGGACGAATGTTAGGTACTGATGGCATTCGTGAAAGTAATATTGTTACCGAATGGATCGGCGATGGACATATTCTTGCTGCCCCAAGGCATATCTTGGATGCCTGGCTTGGCAAACTTATAATTCTTTTGATTTAGTTCCTTGCAGTAAGATTCTAGCTCATCTGTTTCAATGTTGATGGCACAGCCCGGACTACATTCCCCATGGTGTTCTGTTAGCAGCAAAATACATTGTCCTTTTGATACCTGCATGTAAAGAGGCGCGTCATCGGAGTCCCGATGTTCAAAGTCGATATTGAACCCCAAAAATTCAACATAAAATTCTTTGGCTTTGTTTTCATCAAATATTCTTATAAGAGGGGCTATTCTGGTAAATGCCATTTTTTGTTTCCTTTGGTTGCATAACACCTGAGTTAGGCAGCAGGCCCTAGCGCATGGCGGAGATTGGAAGGTAAGCGCTGTTGACCGTCTGATCGAAGTTCAGCATCATCAAACGCCATGTACACCCCCCACATAAACTCGGGGATTCGGTTGTTGCAGATTGCATAGCCAGCAAGATTGTTTATAGCCACGTCTGTTTCTTCGAACGACCCTTCACCAGATAAGAATTTTTCCGCGATAAACCTGGCAAGAGAGTCAACAAGTTCTGATTTTTCTGCAATTGAATAGACATCGATCACTTTCGAAAATCGGTTAATGAGCTCGTCATCTGGTCTGGGGTGCAGGCAGATTTTGTAAAGAGTATCGAGGATGTTCGTCATGCTGCCTAACGCCTGAGTTAGGTTGCCACTCATGGAATGATCTTGAAAGAATTGCTGGTCATGCGCTCTACGGGAACTTGTGGTGAGCGGATGTCAGCGCTTTGATGGACTCCTCCGACCAGTGCTGTGTACCGCACGGTCGTGTCTAATTCCGGAGAGCCATCACTAAGTTCCACGACAAAGCTAAGTGTCGCTTTGGCTGGAATGATGATGCTTTGGGATAAGCAACCATTCGACACGCCGCCCCAAGAAATGTGCGGCGCGCCGACCGCACGCAACGAAACAACGACATGTTCATTGCAGTTGACGATGTACAGACTCTCGTCCCTTGCAGTGACCGAGATCTTCACCTTTCTCCCTGGCAATGGCTCGGCCAGGACGTTTGTAGCCGATTGGAAAGCGGTCTCGCTTTTGGAAGGAGGCGAGCAGGGCGATGGCGAGTCATAACGTGAGCATCCAGCGAGGATTGCTATAACGATGACGACAAGAAACTTCATGGCAACCTAACGCTCAAGTTCACCGGACTGGCGAAGCCAGTTCCGGTGCAACGCCTTGTTAGATGACATCTAAAACTCAGTATGAACTGTATTGTTGCCACCAAGATGTTTGGCCTGATACATAGCGGCATCGGCTTTTCTAGTAAACAAAGATGGAGTCGAGCGTGCTGGAGGAACGCCTGTGCAAACACCAAGACTAACTGTTACACACTCTGAAACTTTTGATTTCTCATGTTTAATTGCCAAATCATAAATAGCTTGGCGCATTTTTTCAGCCCGTTCAATAAATGGCGGCGCGTCGTTTTGTAAAGATGATACAATTACAAATTCTTCTCCGCCATAACGCGCAACAATGTCGGAATCACGGGAGAAAAAGCTGCTAATTTTTTGTGCAACTAATCTCAATGCTGTATCACCTTCAAGATGGCCATAATGATCGTTATAAAGTTTGAAACAGTCGATGTCAATAAACGCGACGGCAATTTTTGCTTTTAATCTTTCATGCACTGACCATGAGCGATTCAGATGCTCTTCAAAATACCGTCTGTTGTGTAGCTGTGTCAGTGGGTCACGAACAATAAGTTCTTCAAGTTGTTTATTTTTCTCTATGAGAAGTTGATTCTGACGCTCGATATGTTGCTCGTGACGGACACGTTCAGTTACATCTTTTTGAATTCCGATAAAGTGAGTAACAGCATGGTTTTCATCAAAAACAGGTGAGAGGCTTAGCTCGTTCCAAAAGGGCTCTCCATTTTTTTTGCGATTGTGTAAAACAACACGACACGATTGATTTGCTCGTAGTGCCTGACGAATAGTATTTAATGACTCTTGTTCATGGTTGCTTATATTTAAAAAACGACAGTCTCTACCTAATATCTCGTCGAGCGTGTAACCAGTTAGTGTCTCAAAAGCGGGATTGACGTAAATGATTGGCCTATCTGCCCCCCCTCCCCCGGACTCTGTGATGACGACACCGTCGTTAGTGGCTAGTAATGCGGCCTCCAGAAGTTTAAAAGAAATCATATATTTACCATTTTGGTTTGTTTACTGCCTGTCATCTAACGCCTGAGTTAGACCGCGCAGAGTGTTTATTGCTCATGCTCTTGATCTGCAACTAATAGTCCACTGATCTTTTCAAAGCAACGGCCAGATGGCCATATTACATCAACCATATCTAGATCAGAAATATCAAATGGTGGTTAGAGGTGGTCCCACTTGTTTGAACAACTAAAAGCGTATTTATAAGTGATATTCCGCTCTAGTTAAGCCACCTTGTTTTGTTGGGGTAGCTGATCATAGTAAAACTCATTTAGCCTTGCGAAGCAGTGCTTCTCATGTCTAGACTCGAATGAGGTC
>NZ_DDLD01000063.1:0-10138 GCF_002339435.1 Acinetobacter sp. UBA2581
CTTGATAACAATTTGGTCGTCGTACTACCAATAAAAAACTGGCGTATCTTTGAATGACCATATGCACCAATCACAATCATATCAATAACGTTTTTTTCTTGATAATCCAATATAGATTTCTCAACATCACCTTCAAGCACACTATCAATGACATCAAAACCATTATTTGCAAGTAGCTCTTTTGCCCAAGTGACTTGTGATGTCATATCACTATTTGGCTTACCAACATATACCACATGAGCTGTCAGGGTTTTTAATAAAGGGCTATTTGCAATTTTGTCTACACAAATACGTGCAGTAGGACTTCCATCAAAAGCAATTAAAAATGACTGAGGTGGACTAAACGGTGAGGATGTGATTAACACGGGTTTATGAAGAGCACGAACAACATTTTCAATATGGGTTCCAACTTTACTGGAATTGTGCTCGGTTTCAGTTCCATGCTTACCCATAACAAGAACTCGAATATCCTCTTCCATTCCCATGATTGTTTCTAAAAGACTGCCATGGCGTTGAAAGCTTTGAGCATCAATAGAGAACTTCTCCAATAGATAGTTTTTTGCTTCCCGAAGAAGAATTTGGCCATGCTCTAGCTCAATTTTCCCCTTACGTTCTTCCAGTTCAACCAACTCGTTTAGCAAGGTTTCTCGACTTCCTAGACCAATTGCACCACTTAAATCTTGTGGTGCTTTCGCTTTTGGCTTATCAATGACATGCAATAACTGAAGAGGTGAATTCAATTTATCGCTAAACCAAGCTGCATAATCACAAACGGTATTTGTTGCTAATGATCCATCAATACATGCAATAATTTTTGACATAATTCATCCCTCTTAGTGGCTATTTAAGCGATCTAAAGCATCTGGCTTATCATGGATACCAAACTTATCGACTAACGTTTTACTGGCTTCATTCATTCCAATCAGTTCGACTTCTGTTCCTTCACGTCTAAACTTAATGACCACTTTATCTACGGCAGCGACCGCAGACACATCCCAAAAGTGAGCCTGACTAACATCAATCACAACTTTTGAAAGTGCTTCTTTGAAATCAAATGCAGACGTAAATTTATCTGCCGAGCTGAAGAACACTTGACCCGTCACCGTATAAGTACGGGTACTTTCAGGTTCATTAAATTCGGACTGAATTGCCATGTAGCGTTCAATTTTGTTAGCAAAAAATAATGCAGAAAGAAGAACACCGACTAATACGCCATAAGCCAGGTTATGTGTGGCAACAACCACAACCACTGTCGCTATCATTACGATATTGCTAGAGAAGGGATATTGGCGAATATTGCGCAGTGAATCCCAGTTAAATGTTCCGATTGAAACCATGATCATTACGGCAACCAGTGCAGCCATTGGAATGACTTTGAGCCAGTCACTGATAAACACCACCATAATTAACAGGAAGACCCCCGCACTAAAGGTAGATAAACGGGTACGACCACCAGATTTCACATTAATAATTGATTGACCGATCATGGCACAGCCTGCCATTCCGCCTAAGAAGCCTGAAGCGACATTGGCAACGCCTTGTCCTTTACACTCACGGTTTTTATCACTGGTGGTATCTGTTAAATCGTCGACAATCGTTGCTGTCATCATAGATTCAAGCAAACCGACGGCTGCTAATCCCAGTGAATAAGGCAAAATAATAGCTAAAGTTTCAAGATTTAAAGGAATATCAGGAAGCAAGAAAATTGGAAGAGTATCTGGTAATTGCCCCATATCACCTACGGTTCTTACATCTAAACCAATGAACAAGGCAAAGAGCGTGAGGAGTACAATACAGATGAGGGGAGAGGGTAAAAGCTTGCCTATTACTGGGATATAGGGGAATAGATAAATAATGGCTAAACCACCAATTGTCATCGCATAGACATGCCATGTCACATTGGTGAGTTCAGGCAATTGGGCCATAAAAATTAGAATAGCCAAGGCATTCACAAAGCCAATCACAACCGACTTTGACACAAAGCGCATCAATGCACCTAATTTTAGATAGCCTGCTAGGATTTGAATAAATCCTGTCAAAATTGTGGCTGCTAATAAGTATTGCAGACCATGCTCTTTAACCAGTGTGACCATTAATAAAGCCATAGCACCAGTTGCAGCAGAAATCATCCCTGGACGACCGCCTACGAAAGAAATCACCACGGCAATACAGAATGAAGCATATAACCCTACCTTAGGGTCGACACCTGCAATAATTGAAAAGGCAATTGCTTCAGGAATTAGAGCCAAAGCAACAACAATACCCGCAAGAACATCCCCGCGAATATTGGAGAACCATTGTTCTCGAATAGTGGATAACATGAAAATAGCCTATTTTTTTAAATTTTAGGAAAGGCTAGTGATGTGATATATGACACACAAGCTACTACACCACATCACTAGACAGTGATGAGTTATTTACTGTTTTAAGAGATAAATAAACTTATGGTGGCGTAAGTGTCATATTAAGAAAGATATCTATTTTGGAGGGTTTCGGGGGCAATGATAGCAGTTAGGCCCTTTTCTATCCACCCTAACCGCAGTACTGAAGTAAAAGTAAGAATGATCATAGATAATTTTAGAATTGATTTATGTCCATTTAACATAATGGCGGTTATACGAAGTACACTTGTATATTAATATAAATATCAAATACTTATTTAAACTATAAAAATCTAAAAATGCCCAAAAAGCCGATTTTGAAACAAGTCGGCTTTTTTATGAGCAGTTTTGATATATTCCGCCAATAAAAATTGGCTAAATTTTGCAAAATTTACAATTTTGTATTAACATTTTTATATTAACAAAAAGCGATGCAACTATGAAAATTGAGTTTTCATGGGATGAGCATAAAGCAGAAATAAACCTTAAAAAGCATGGTGTAGCTTTTGAAGATGCAACATTGGTTTTTTATGATGCTCATGCCGTCTTCAAACAGGATCGCTTTGAAAATGGTGAATATCGTTGGCAAGCGATAGGTCTCGTACATGGGCAGACAGTTTTATTAGTGGCTCATACTGTACAAGATCATAATGGGATTGATCATATCCGTATTATTTCAGCACGACAGGCAGAGAAAAAAGAGAGGAAACAGTATGAACAAAACCGTTACTTACAAAGTAGATTTGAATAAACCTCCTGTCTTATCTGAAGAACAAAAGACAAGACTTGAGGCATTAGATAAACGCCCAGACAGCGAAATAGACTTTTCAGACATCCCTGAACTTGATGAAAGTTTTTGGAAAAATGCTGTACAAAATCCTTTTTACAAGCCGACTAAACAAGTAACTACGGTTCGCATTGATGCAGATGTCATGCAGTGGCTAAAAGCCCAAGGCAAAGGCTATCAAACACGAATGAATAAGATTTTGCGTGATGCAATGTTGAATGATTTGAAAAATCATTCATAAAAAGGAGCTTAAGCTCCTTTTTATTTTATTTGAATTAATAATTAACTTTAATATAGATCTTATCTTCGATATTAGAAGAGTTAACACTATATCCTTTTTCTTTTAAGCTTTTTTCTACAAAATTTAATTCGCTCTGATCGACAACTTTCGATAAAAAAGCAACTACTATCTCGGTTTTTCCTAACTTAGAGTTAGCTGAAATTGCGTTCGCTACTTCATTTAACATTTCATCAGAACTTAGACTAAATTTATCTGCATTTTCACGCGCTTCTTGGGCTGAGATTAATGACATTTCATCTTCCTAATTGATTAAAAACTATAAAAATAATCTAGTTTTATTAAGAAGAAGTCAATTAGATGATCATAGTCATACGACTATTTATGTCGCATCATTATTTAACATAAAATCTCTTATACGCAATTCAGTTGTAACCCCCAAATGGAAATGTCCGATTTCTCCAAAGTAAAAAAGCGCCTGATGGCGCTTTCCTTTAATCATATTTATGGCGTCAGAATAACTTTACGACAGTCTTCTTCTTTTTTATCAAAAATACGGTAACCTTCCGCAGCATCTTCCAGTTTCATGCGATGGGTAATAATCAGATCTGGAGACAGATCTCCATTTTCAATATGTTCTAGCAACTGCGGCAAGTAATTATGCACATGAGTTTGTCCCATTTTAAAGGTTAAACCTTTGTCAAAGGCATCACCAAACAAGAAGCCGTGAATTGGACCGGCATAAATTCCAGGTACACTCACCACACCGCCGCGGCGGACCGCTGCAATACATTGTCTTAACGCTGAACCACTCGAACCTTCTAATTTCAGGTTAGTCATTACGGTTTCCAGCATGCTGCCTTTGGCTTCAAAACCGACCGCATCAATGACGGCATCGACTCCACGATAACCCGTGGTATTTTGAATGATAAATTCAGCGGCATCGACTTCATCAAAATTGACCGGAATCACCCCATAGGTTTGATGTGCGAAACTCAGACGATAAGGATGGTGATCGACCATAAAAATCTGCTCGGCACCGAGCATCCGCGCACAGGCAGCAGCCAGCAGACCAACTGGGCCAGCACCATAAATCGCCACACTGGAACCTCGACCAACTTGGGCATTGTTCACTGCTTGCCAGGCGGTTGGTAGAATATCGGTCAGGAATAATACTTTTTCATCAGGCAGGGAGCCTGGCACTTTAAATGGTCCGACATTGCCCTTGGGGATCCGCACATATTCAGCTTGACCACCCGGTATACCACCATATAGATGGCTAAAGCCAAATAAAGCTGCCCCTGGTGGAATCTGTTTTTTATTGAGAATTGCACCACGGCCGGTATTGGTATTTTCACAGGAAGCCATGAGTTCATGTTCACAGAAAAAACAGTGACCACATGCAATCACGAAAGGAATAATGACCCGGTCGCCTTTTTTGACTTCGGTGACTTCAGGGCCGACTTCTTCTACAATTCCCATAAATTCATGGCCGAAAATATCGCCATCTTCAGTGGCCGGAATTTTACCCCGGTATAGGTGCAGATCTGAGCCACAGATGGCAGTCGCTGTCACCCTTAAAATGACGTCATCTGGTTCCTGAATCACTGGATCTGGAACGGATTCAACTCGTACATCCCGAGCACCATGATAGGTAAGAGCACGCATGCGGATTTCCTCTCTCTAGTTCAACATTAAACAGACTCGTATCAAGGCTGCCAAAAATAAAAAACACTTTTATTAGAGCCTTATGCGCCAAGAAATCGCTGTAAATTAATGTATGAAATAAGACATCCGAGTGTTTAAAAAATAAATTTATATAGGGTTTACGTAATTCGTGATCTTATGTGTCGAATGAATAGAATAGAAAAGAACAGAATTAAAGAAACACCTAGATTGTTAGAACCCATTTCTAGCTACCTTACCCATATTGGATAGGAGCTTTGTGGCAAAATAGAGTGAACTCGATAAAAAATGAAACCCTCTAATTCTTGTTTTAATTATTTTTCTAACTAAGAATTAGAGGGTTAATTTCTTTACCTCTGGAGTTTTATAATTATTGTTATAAAATTTATTAAATCACTTATTGCTCAAATAATCTTCACAATCTGATCATTCACTCATGGATAAGTGTGATGGAAATCACAAAATCAATCAGATCTAAAAATCACACAATTACACTATTTATGATGAGCGAATTGCTCTTTTAATTTTCTGATCAGTCTTGTATTGCGACAAAGCATAGACCGCCCAGATCGCAGCCGGGATCCAACCTAGAACTGTAATCTGAAGTAGCAAACAAATGATGCCTGCAAATGGTCGTCCTATGGTGAAAAACAGTAGCCAGGGAAAAATTAAGGCAATTAGTAATCTCATTTCAAATTCCTATGTATCTTTTCAAGAAATTAGTAATTAACTGCCGACAGATCAAACAGCTTACGATCTCTTTCATCCATTAAATATTTATCCATCTGAGCAATCAGTTTTGCTCTGGCTTGTTCATCATCTTCGGTAATTTTCAACATGCAGGATCCGATTAAAATCTTGCGTCTGGTATCGTCCTTTCGTGCCTGCTCTTTCTCTTTGGCACGTTCTCTTGCCAATGCTGCCTGTCTTTGAGCCTTTAACTGCTTCAGCTTCTCTTCCTGGGCCTTAATTTTACTGTCTAATGTTTCAGTAATGCTCATTCATTCAATACCGTCATCCAGGGAAACCATCCCTAACATAAGCGCACTTGAATCTGCATTCAAGGTGCTATATGTATAGTAATGTTTTCCTCGAAGAGCGCACTTATGCAAACTTCGTTTGCAAGTCCGATTGGGGTCTCCCCAATACCCCGACAACCGTAGACACGGTTGTATTTCACTACGTGAAAATTTAAAAGCGAAAAATAGGCATGGCGATTTACCACTTTTCAGTCAAAACCGTAGCACGATCAGCAGGACGTTCCGCCACTGCTGCAATCGCCTATCGGGCTGGTGAAAAGATCTATTGTGAACGTGAAGGCCGAGAACATGACTACAGCCGAAAAACTGGTGTGGAATACAAAGAGATTTATTTACCCAAAGACGCACCAGAACATTTAAAAAACCGGGAAAGACTCTGGAACGAAGTTGAACAGCGCGAAACCCGAAAAAACTCGACAGTTGCCCGGGAATTTGAAATCGCTTTTCCAAGTGAATTAAATCAGGAACAACGCCTGGCCATGCTCGAAGAACTATGCGCCAGTATCGTGGACAGACATCAGGTGGCCGTTGATGCCTGTATCCATGCCCCGCATACCGGATCCGGCAGTGATGAACGCAATTATCACGCCCATATCCTGATGAGCACACGCAAGCTCATTCCCGAAGGTTTTACCGAGAAAACCCGGGAACTGGATCAGAAACACAGTGGAGAAATCGAACACTGGCGCAAACACTTTGCCGATATCTGCAATATGCACCTGGACATGGCCGGATACACCGCCCGAGTCGACCACCGCAGCTACAAGGACCAGGAGAATGGTCTGGAAGCCACCCTGCACGAAGGGCCTAAAGTCACCGAACTGCGCCGAAAAGGGATTGAGACCGAAATCAGCCGAAGCAATGACGAAATCAAACAGAGAAATCAGGCTCAGCTGCAATACAGCAAAAATATGGATCTGCTGATTGCTGAAAATGAGATCAAACTCAGCACACTGAAAACAGAACAGCAGATCCAAATCAAAAATAGCGCTAAAACGCCACCAATTGACGAAAAAGCCCTGTTTGAGGAAAAACAGAGGGAAACCCTTGGCAAAGTGCTAAAACGCGAAATCAGCGCAAAAGACGCGAATCTAGACCTGGATTTCATGCAGCGTAATCTCAAACAAGCCGAAATAACCCTGACCAAGCACCACAAACATCAAAATGAGTTCAATCAGCAGCTTGCCCAGGAGATCGTGAAAAGCGGACTCAAGCAAAGTCATGACAAATTGCAAAGCCTGGTCGATCAACACAACGAATTAACTCAGAACAAACCCTTACTGTTTGGAAAAAAAGCCTGGGAAGCCCAACGTGATGCGATTTACCAGGAGCACAAAAAGCTGAAAGGTCAGCATGAACACCAGAAAAAACATGGTGTGAAGGATTTATTGGAAAATGAAAAGTTTAAAGAACATGCCTGGAAGCAGTACCAACAACAACATCCAGCCAAAGCCAAGCAATACCAGACTCTATACCCATCCTATCAAGTCATTAAAAAATGTGTGGATGAGATCAAAGCAGAACAACAGATGAAACTCAGACAGGAACAACAGCTCAAAGCACAGCAACATGCGCCTAAAATGAAATCTCGTGGCATGAGTCGCTAAACAGAGCGAGTGTCTACGAGCGAACTGAGAAAATTTGCCCATCCCTTTCCCTGATTACAAGCTCCCTATCCATTAATCACCTACCCTACAGAGCATCCCGCATGGGTGCGAACTTTCCAAATTTGATTCTTAAATCGAGCGTAGCGAGAAAAAAAGCTCATGAGCGAAGCGAATTCCGAGCTGCTTTTGATCTTGCTTTTGCTTTTCCTCAAATTCACGAAAATATGAACCAAAAATTGCCCCGACGAATCGAGCGAAAGCGAGATTCAATAGAGTTTGAGCGAAGCGAAAACCAAGGGCAATTTTTCAAATTTCCTTTTTTAATTATTTTTAAATATTTTAAATCTTTTCAGCCCTCTGTATGCCTTTAGTAGCAATGGTTTCAGCATTTAAATATGACGGATTGACTACTAACTATGACGGATTGACTACTAACTATGACGGATTGACTACTTAACTATGACGGATTGACTACTAACTATGACAAGTATATATTTGTCATATATTAAAAATTAAATGGTTTTATTTTGGATAAGAATCAAGTTGTAAAATCAAATCAAGTTATAGAAGCTTCATATCAATTAAGTGCCGTAGAGCAACGTATTGTCTTAGCAGCCATTTCACGTATTCCAAAGAATCAACCCATCACAGATGATGAGTTATACCCAGTGAGTGTTAATGAATTACAGCTCCTAGGAGTACACGAGAAAACAGCCTATAGAGATTTAAAAGAAGGGATTAATAGACTTTATGAAAGGTCTATCAACCTCTCTGTGGACGATAAATCTATCAAAATGAGATGGGTACAAGAGGTTCAGTTTTTAGATAGTCAAAGTGTCATTGGTATTCGCTTTTCAAAACCAATTTTGCCTTTTATATCCAACCTAAGTAGAGAATTTACGAAATATGCTCTATCTGATATCGCAGGTATCAACAGTGGGTACGGTATCCGTATCTATGAGTTACTGGTGCAATACAGACAAATAGGTAAGCGTGAAATCTCTGTTGATAATCTACGAACGATGCTGGAACTAGGTAAAAAGTATCCGTTATTTGCTGATTTTAAAAAAAGGGTAATTGATACTGCTGTAGATCAAATAAATGAATACAGCCCTTTACGTGTGACGTATGAGCAGAAAAAAACAGGTCGTAAAGTTACTCACATTACTTTTTCTTTTAAAGAAAAAACAAAAAGTATTGGTCAGGAAAGTACAGACATACCGAAAGAGTTCTATAAGTTAACAGATGCTCAGATAAACATGTTTGGTAATCAACTATCGCGTCTACATGAACTTTCTCATCTAGCACGTGAGGGTGAGAGCTATGAAATATTGGCTTCAAAAATCAAGGAAAAACTTAGAGATCCAAAACAACAGAAGCAGTTTTTACCTTACTTACGGAACTTAGGCTTCAAACCTTGAGTGTATTGAAGAATACACTTATTGTATTCTTCAATACGTATCTTAAATACACAGTAATACACTATGAAAACAAGTACAAAATACAGTGTTAGTGATGCTGCCACACTGTATAAAAAATCTAGAGCGACACTTTATAAAGATATAAAAAATGGGGTATTAAGCCGTGATCATGATGGCTTTATAGACTTTTCAGAATTATTGCGTGTATATGGTGAACCGTTTTCTGGAAAACAGTCAAAACGTATTGATACGTCTCTAATACAGAATCTGGATACACCCGAATACACTGATAAAACAGTAGTAGAGTTAAAAAATCAGATCGACTTTTTAAAGAAACAATTAGAAAAAGCAGAAGATAGAGAGGCTAAAGCTAATGCTCGTATTGATACGCTTCTTACACTAATTGAAATGAAGCCACCTAAAGCTAGTAGTGAACCTAATAAAGAGAATATTGAAAGTAATATTTCGCCAAACCCAACTGATATGGCAACAAATATTCAGTTAAAGCAGGTTAAAGAGGACGGATTGACTACTCCAGAGAACAAACGTATCCCTGTTCCGGAACATGTTGAGCCTGAACCTAAGAAGAGGGGCTTCCTGAGCCGTTTTTTCCTTCCCTATGGTTAGCCAGGACTCCAATTTTTTGATGAGCCAATTTCAGTGCAAGCACATGAAATAATGACTCATCAAAAAACCGGATGAGGTTTATTAAAACTGAATAAAACCGTGGAACATTGCTTACTTATTGACCGTGGAACATGAAAAATTGCTAAAACAGCCTAAGAGAGCGTGCATAGGCTGTTTTACACCTATAAATCATTGTTTTAAAAGGGAAATTTTTGCGAATTTCGTATAAGGTGTATTATGTTAATTTTAGAAATTCTAAAAAAGGGATAGTTTTTAACTATCCCTTTATCTTGTAAAAATTATCTTAGTAATAATACTGGTTTTGTAGAACTTGATAACAATTTGGTCGTC
>NZ_DDLD01000061.1:0-5487 GCF_002339435.1 Acinetobacter sp. UBA2581
TTAAACTTCCTTTCTAAAACCTAACTTAACTATTTCATGCTAAGTTACTGTTTTATCAGAAGTTTTAATCTTCATCACTGCCGATGGATGTGCATTATAGACCAATCCCAAACAAGCGCAACCCCTATTTTTAAGAAAATACTTCAGTTGATTATTATTTCTACAAAAATGCCGATTTTCCCTATTTTTTGAGCATTAAAGGTACAGGATTGGCCAATGTACTTAATAATTTCTCTTTTTTATCATGTTCCTGAAAGCGCAAGGAGCGGCAATCTATATATTCACAATAGCCCCCTTCTCCATACTCAGTCTTGCCATTAATTCTGACTTCGTAATTAAAGCTTCCAACATAACCCGCAGCCAGACCAAATTTGAAATCCCCCCGGCTTTGTCCCTGCAACCAGATCTGTGTTCCTTTGCCATCTTCATAGCACCATTCAAACTCACGCGGTAGATACATCTTTTGCCCATTTGGGGTAGTCACACTCGGATAAACCCGATGCACCTTGAAATAAACTTTTTGATCGAACATTTGACTGGTCATATTTTTCAGGTCACGCAGATAAATTCGTGACTGCACAATGCTGTTCAGACTATCCCGAATTTGTGCCAGCAATAATTGTCGTCCTTCACTCAGGTTAATAATCTGATAAGTCAGAAAGGCTAAAGGCAAATAGGGAAAATTAAAGCTTCGTGCAAATTCAAAACTACCTAAGCTCTCAATAAGATATTTCTGATCTTTATAATGTAAGGTACCCTGACAATAACATAGCAAAGACCAATGATCAGCCAGTGCAAAGCGCATTTGGGTGAAGTGTGAAATCAGATTGGTCGTATGGATGCTGAGATCAAAGCTCAGTTCAGAATCAAAACGCTGTAAACGAAAATGCGGAAAGTTGCCTGTCAGTTTTTCACGATCCAGAAACTGAAACAGGCCATACTGAAACTTGCAATCCTTTTTGATTGAATAGCAATTTAATTGTCCTGCCATATGCGGACTGGTACTACAGATTACTGTGGCTGTATCCAGTGCATTGGTTTGAATAGCACTCGGGTTTGCCAACATCGGTGCATTAGGCTGACCGATGATACTCAAAAAGTTAAGATAATGAAGTGGCGCAGGTAGATCAGGAAGTGTCAAACCTTGATGAATAATTTTATATTTCTGGTTTGGCCCATGATAGGCAAGATTATGCGGGGAAACAGCAGGAGTCTGATTCAGCTGTTTCGAACGATCTAGAAAATCTTGAAGAAACTGCATCTCAAACTCCTTATTTTTATATTGTTATAAGGTACTCTGTCTTTTTGCCATAAATGTTGTAAGGAAACCAGACAAGGCATAGATGACAGAGATCACGAGAATCCCTACCGGAATATTATAAGTCATCGCTGCAAAGATAAACACTGCGATTGGCAACACGAAAAACGGTACCCGTCTACGCTCTACAGTTTTAAATGAATAATATTTGATATTGGAAATCATCAATAAGCCCACGATTACAATAATCGCAGCATTAATGATTTGTACAGTAAAGTCACGAATATCAAACACAGCCGGGAAATCCAATCCCACCCAAACCAGTGAAATAATAATGACGGCTGCTAATGGACTCGCAACGCCAATAAAATAACGTTTATCCACTACGCCAATCTGAACGTTAAAGCGTGCCAGACGGAAAGCCGCACAAGCGGTATAGACAAAACAAGCCGCCAGCCCGATACGACCTAAATCACTTAATCCCCAGCTATACATGAGAATGGCTGGCGCTACACCGAAGGCCAGCATATCGGATAGTGAGTCAAACTGTTCACCGAATGGACTTTGTGCCCCAATTGCACGTGCCACACGACCATCGAGACCATCAAACAAAGCCGCCAAGAAAATCGCATAAATAGCTTGCTGAAACTCGCCATTCATGCTGGCAATAATCGAGTAAAAGCCTGATAACAACGCAGCGGTTGTAATCAGATTAGGCCACAGATAGATACCTCGACGCTTAACTCTTTGCCCTTCCTGGGTATGCTCTACCTCTTCCACCTCGAAGGTGATGCCATCAAATGGCAAATCTTTAGAAGATTCGTGTTCCGGCTTATTTGTACTTGTCATTCTTGTCGATCCTAACTATGACCCGATCTTTAAAATATTATTCGCCTACTAACCAACGAACTGCAGCATGACCGCCATTTTCCTGCATACGCAAATGCGGGAATAACCATTGCAGCGCTTCGTCTGCATCTTCAGAGAACTTCCAAGGTGGGTTAATCACCAGTAAACCACAACCATTTAAACCCACCGGCGTATCATCTGGCCATACACAGATTTCACATACCAACTGACGGCGAATCCCGGTCTTGAACATTTTCTTCTCGAAACGCTCAATCATGGCACGGTCTTTAATTGGGTACCAAACTGCAAATACGCCTGTCGGCCATTTTTTATAAGCAGCAACCAGTAATTCAACCAATTGAGGGAAGTCTTTACGCTCCAGCTCATAAGGCGGATCGATCATGACCAGACCACGTTTTTCTTTCGGTGGAATGACTGCGAGTAAGCCTTCATATGCATCACGCTCATGCAGACCGGCACGTTTATCGAAAATGTTATGACGTAGCTGCTGAAACACATCACGCTGCATTTCAAAAATGGTGGCCTTGTCAATTTCACGCATGCCTTCCAGCGCAAACCAGGGTGAACCCGGATATGCACCTTTACCAAAGTTTTCACGCATTTTCTCAACAATTTTTAAATATTGTTGTACACCTTCTGGTGCATTACGCTTGACCGAATCATCCAGCTTGATCAGGCGATGAATACCGTTCAGGAATTCCCCTGACTTTTGTGCTTCAGAGGTGGATAAATCATATTTACCTGCACCACCATGTGTATCCACATAGCGATATGGTTTATCTTTTGCATTGAGTCGAGTCAATAATTGAAGCAGCAATACATGCTTCATGACATCGGCAAAGTTGCCAGCATGGTAATGGTGACGGTAATTCATGTTTCATTAATTCCTAATATCAACCGCTATTTTAACATGAAAAATAGTTTCGTTCAGACCCGATTCTTACATAGAATAGCGCGACCCCAATTTACCCTTCTAGGTGAGTTTCTATGGAAGCAGTTCAACTCCCGGCAACCTGGCCAGTTGATCAGATTCTTGATGATCTAGATCAGTATGGTTTTAGCATGATCGACAATGCTTATACCCCATCCTATGTTGAACAGCTGATTGCTGAATGTACCAGCAATCTGGAACGCTTTCGTGATGCAGCCATTCAGAATGGCGTAGTTAGCAATATCCGCAGTGATCACATTCTCTGGCTCAATGAAGATCTGGAAATTTCTAACCAGCATGTGCAAACCTTACAGGCCTTAGGTCATGAGCTGAACCGCGCTTTCTTCCTCGGCATTAAAGATGTGGAAGCCCATTTTGCCTGCTATAACGCAGGTGAGTTCTATGCCCTGCATCGCGATAATCCTCAAGGCAAGAATGGTCGGATGATTTCTGCGGTTTATTATTTACATGATGATTGGCAAGATAACTGGGGCGGCGAACTACATTTGCAGGATAAAAATGATCAATGGCATATTATCCAGCCTAAGCCAAACCGTATTGCCTTCTTCCAAAGTGATTTAATGCATGAAGTTTTAAAAGCCAAACACCAGCGTTTATCAATCACTGCCTGGCTAAGAAGTGATACCCATTTGCTCTAATCTTTTTTCCACGCTTTAAATTTCAATTTTCAACCTCATATAGCAATCATTGAGATATGAGGACTGCGTTCATGCGACCAACCCCTAAAGAGATCATTGCACGCATTGGTGAAACAGATCAGCTATTTTTAAATGGCAATACGCCTGAGTTGGCGCTTGAACGAGCTGATCTTCGTCTGCAACTGGTGACTATCAGTCAGTTACGTCAAGAGCAGGTGCATTTCCTGCAAGAAGCGATCGTTCTGCTGGAGCAAGGCCGGATTGAATTTGAAGAAATGCCACTTGATTTGTATATCAATCTGTCTTTGCATCTGGCCAAAGCCTATATGATCTACTTTGAGCTGACCAAAGAAGATCGTTATGCGCTCATTACCCAGCAGATTCTAAAACCGATGACCAATTATGAGCATGCGGATATTTATTTCTTCTTGGCTTATGCATCTGCCAGTAAGAAAGAGCCTGCCATGACTCGTCACTGGCTAAATAAATACAGTAAAACAGCTCATTTTGACCATGAACTGGTAGGCCAGCATCCGGCATTTGATGAATATCGTCAACTGGAATGGTTTATTCAGATTCTGCGTAGCCGTATGCATTAGAACAACGAAATCTATTCTTATAAAAAATGCCTCACATTGATGAGGCATTTTTTATGAATTAATTTAATTTACTCAAGCCAGACGGCGTCGATCTGCATCCAGATGCAATTGCTGATTCAGTTCATCAATCCAGATTGCCCAATCATCATCTTGTACCAGATGACTAATTAGCAACGAACGCTGCGCCTTATTCCAGAAAGGTGCTTCATGCAATGACATATGGGCAGGTAGCTGATGAGTACGCACATAAAGCTCGATGGCCGCCGGGCTGTTAGCTAGGCCGAGTTGAGAAAATAACATTTCTAAGGATGGTTGGTTCTTCCCGAGCATATGCCCTCCTTATATCAGATATATTGTAGTTATTTATAGGACTAACTTATAAGATAAGATAAAAAAAACCTAGTCAAAGGACTAGGTTTTGTTGTGTCTTTTTGTATAAAGAAACTTTAATTGCTTTCAGGGCCTTCTTTATCACTTTCAACATGTAAAAGCTGGTTCAGTTTATCAATGATTACGATCCATTCATCATCCTGATGCCAGTGTTCGCGAAGAAAAGCGCTTTGCCCCTCATTCCAGAAATCTGCATCCGGCAAAATCACTTCTGATGGTAGCTGATGATTTTTAGTAAACTCATCAATTGATGCTTCATCAGCAGGCAAGCCTAATTGCTCAAATAATAATTCTAAAGTCACTTGCTGTTCTAATACCATTCGCTCACTCCATCATAAAAATAATCAGTTCATTGATTTGAAAATATTATTGATGCTTAGAAGAAGGCAGATCACAAGAACCACTTCCTTCTGCCTCAATATGCAATTGCTCATTGAGTACATCTACAAAAATTGCCCAGTCATCATCTTCTTTCCAGTGGCCAATCAGAAAATCATGTTGGTTTTTGGTCCAGAAAGGAGCTTTATGTAAGGGGACATCCATCCCAATCTGATGGGTTTTAATAAATTCATCGATTGCTTCCTGGCTTGAATCCAAGCCGAGTTGTTCAAAAAAAAGTTCCATGGTAGGTCGCTGCTCTAACATCTCAGTACCTCCTCTTTTGTTGATGATTCTTCTTATTAAACTAGATGAGCTACTCGCAAAGTTCAGTTGTCCCTCTTTCACAAGATGTTATTTTTTGTTCTTTAAATTTTGTAGATGTCTTGTCCTGAAATAGAT
>NZ_DDLD01000048.1:0-6445 GCF_002339435.1 Acinetobacter sp. UBA2581
GCCTGTATATTTTTATGGCTATCCTTATAGGGTTAATTATGAACAGTAAGTGTCAACAGACCCTATCTACTTCGAATAAAAATAGAGATTAAATTTTGCACCAATAAATACATGTTGCCCAAAAATAGAAAATAAATCCTGAGGCGAAAAATCAATTAATTAGCCTAAAAACACATCAAAATAGCGCAGGCTTTTCAAACTTAAATTTCAATAATGCTTATTTATGATGCATTTTCTAACCTTGAGTTCTTTTCTAAATTTTAAAACTCTATATTGTTTCTTTTTTAAGCATAACTTTTTGGCTTATTCTAAAAATCCGTTCATGTTTTTAAATTTTTTGACTACTCGCTCTCCTTATTAAAGCACCTCAAATTCGATCCTACGATTTTTCTTGCGACCTTCCACAGTTGTGTTATCAGCAACTGGTTTATTCGAACCAAGGCCTTCAGTGCTTAAAGATTCTGCCGGAATATTCTTATGAATTAGATAAGTTTTAACCGCATCTGCACGTTGCTGACTCAAGATGATATTTTTATCAGCATCTCCAGAACTGTCTGTATGCCCTAAAATCTTGACCTTTTTTCCACGCACACGTTTCAATACAACTGCCATCTCATCTAAAATCTGCACCCCTGAGGCGGCTAAAATTGCACTACCAGATTCAAATTCAATAATACGATTTTTTAATGCAGCATCAATGATTTGCTGTTCTGCCTGATTCAATGAAAGCTGGGTATTTAAGCGAAAATTTACTGGTGTCAAACTTTGAAATCTAACTTGAGTTGTTTGTATATCTTCAGGATTGGACAATTTTCCTGTCAGCTTAATCTCTGTTCCGTTTACCGTTAAATTGCCCTGTTTCACCTTTTTAAGATCATCATTAATCACTTTCGTTACTGTATTTATCCAGTTACTCGGTGTTGTAACCTGGCGAACCTGAATCTGATCCACCACATTTTGCTGTCCATAGATGCTATAAGCTTTAGCCAAAATCTCAGCCTTTATTTTTTCATTTGGCACTGCCCCTTCAATCAAAATCGGTTGAGCAAAAATCATAAAGCTTGTACTTAGCCCTAAGACACCTATTAGTATTTTTATTGGGTCAATATAGTTCTTTTTTTTCATCTTATTCTTCAATAAATGTTTGTTTAAAAATTTGAATAATATTAGTCAGGCTCATCCGTGGTTGATTCAGTATTTGTTCTAACACTGCTAGTCTTGCATTTTGTTCTAAATAAGGATCAATCCAATCCGTGTGCACCAAGGACACCCAATGCTGACTCTGCATATTTTGATTAAAAATATCGCCTAAAGCCGTACTGTCAGTACCTTGGAAGCCACATAATAAAACCGGTTGATCTGCATGCAACAACCCAATAAATAAATGACTAGACTGTTTCTGTATAAACAGGCTGATCAGATTGATCCAAAATGCAGCGATTTCATAGCTATAGCGCACGTTATGAATAGGTAAAATCAGAATTTTATTTAAACGGGCTGTACCCTGCTGAATAATGGGTTGCAGCAATAATCCGAGTGCAATCAGTGTTTGTACCAGTTCATATACTGAACCCCCCATAAGCCTAGACAGCGAATTCAATGTCTGTGTATCATAAAATTGCTGAACATCTTCAGTACTATATACCGAACTTTGATCGGTTAATTTGCTTAATTTATCCAATAAAATATCCGGATTCTGAATCGAGCGTATCACCCGATTACGCTGATAAAGCTCAATCAGCGTCGGTTTAAATCGGTAAGTTAAATACATCAGGTTTTCATAAAGCTGATGTGTTTCAATAACTTGTCCTAAAACCATTGGAAAATGACGGCCTGAATAATCTTCACTGCTGATCAGATTTGCCACCAAAAACTGACCTACCTGAAGATTGACTAGGAAAAAATCTAAAGATGGCAATTTGGTATAATGCTGCTTGAAATTGTTAGACCGCATCGCATATTCAAGCGCTTTACTGATCCAACGGTCTATAGATTGAATCAGCCCATGCTGGCCTTGGGATTTTAAGAAGTCACCATAAGCTGGGCATTTTCCATAATAAAAAGGCTGGGTCGATAATTTATACATCGCCACTCACCTCAAAATTCTGCTCCCATAAATTGATCCACATCATGGTGCAGTTGCCTCTAACTTTTGCTGGCTAGTCGCCGTCGTTAAAGATGACGTTAACTGACTATTGTTAGTTGCCGATTGTGCAGCAACCACTCGAACTGCCTTGTTTGACATGACCTGATCAACCAGCTGTAAATTGTGATAACCCGCACCTCCTGCAATCGAACTAGAAGTATCTCCACTGACCAGACGGAAATTAACTTTTATTGCTAGGCTCGGCTGCGCTTTGCTCTGCCAAACCATTTCAAAAATATTCCCTTTTTGCTGCCGCTGCGCTGAATCAATCAACCGATTAATACCATATTCACCTGGCTCATCAAAAATGGTATGGGTCTTTCCTTCAAGATCGACTACGCTAATCCGTGCACCCGGAATCGTTCCGGGATTTGGCCAGATAAAATTCACCCATTGTTGAATGCCATTTTCAAACTGCATATGCTGTCCATCAATCTCAATGCTATAGGACAATACATTCGGATTTTCCAAAGGATAGAACTGGAAATTTGACTGATTTGAAGAGATTGCTCTATTCGAACTTTGGTTTAATTCACCTGTAGCGACTCCATGTACAGGCGCAACATAATTTTGAAAATTTGACACAAAAGCAGGATTCAAACCGACGCCTAAATCCTGCCAGGTTTTAGAAGTCAGCTGATAGCCACGACGAATTACTAAAGGATCCAGATATTCTTTTACAAAGCGGGCAATACTGCCATTTTCACCAAAAATCTGGTTAATCTCGGCCGTTGTTGCCTGAAGGCTGGCTTGGCTGCTAAATGGGTATTTATGTGCAAGACTATTGTTAAATGGCTGATAAGCGTGAATCTGCCATAACTTATTGATTTCAGCCTGTGCTGGTGGCATCAGACTCGAAAAGGCCTGTGTCAGTGGTGCGACTAAAATCTTTTGCAGGATTTGTTGATCGAGTTCCTGGCTTCCTGTAGACATTTTTTCAGTGACAAATTTCTGGCTTAAATTAAAGATAGAATTCTGCTCATGAATCGTTTGTCGCAGTAAAGCCATACTCGCTGGACCAATATCTCCTGAACTTTTCAGGTCATTAAACTGACTACGCATCTTGCCCAGTAACACAAGATATTCATCCAGTAATGATTTGTTTTGCAGGTCATCTCGCTGGCGGACAATTTGGTATAGCACCTGAAAATCTTGGGCAATCATGCCTTGAGACAAATGAGCAGCTGAATTTTTTGCCAGATTTTTCTCATCACGTCTTAAAATTTTGCGTTTAAACCAGGCCATGAAACCTTTTTGTGGCATCGCTAATTCCGCTTGAATCATTGGATTATCCCAACTGGTTTCTTTGGCAACACGTTGCAATAAGATTCGGATTGGAGAATGTTCTGTTTCTCCCAGAATATCCATCCGGCGGATCTGCTGATCCATATCGGTAGCTTTAATATAATGAATGCCATTCAAGAACTTACGCCATTCAGCAATATATTCTTTTTTATACATCTCTGTGAGCTGTTTACGGATTTGTTCCGGACTGCCACTAAAACTGAGATCATCAGATTTTGAGACATTCAGTACCCAGTCTTTACTCTCGGTCGGATTTTGTGCCGCCTTTTCAATCGCAGGTTGTACATACTCGTTCCAGGCTTGATAGCTAAAAAAACCCGGTATGGCATAACTACCTAACATCGTGGATTGAGTATCTTGTTCTAGTATCTGCTTTAATGTCAAAGTGGGGTAACGTACCGAAGCACGCATTTTTATCTCGTTATAGACGCGATCTCGTGCCGAAACGCCTGTTGTAATCGCGGTTAAAATCTGACGGCTTTGCTCGACCAACACCGCATCAGAATTTAATTGAGGAAAATGCTGGTGATTGGTTAAGGTCATGGCATAACTTAATAGCTGTTCAGCTTTCTGAATCATCTCGGCACGAGGCATCTCACCACGATGAATATCCAACCAGGAACGCCAGAAACGGGTGACCTGATCACTCAGATGTCCCGCCTCTATATACTGCCGATTACTTAGCATCAAGTAAGTTTTCAAGGCATTATAAGCATCTTGCGGATTCTGCTCAGACGGTTCTGATATCACTTGTTGCACTTGAACAGTCTGCTGTACAGGCACATTGATATAATTGGCTTTCAGATGAGCTTCATTTAATTTGAGCTGTTGTAAGTATTGGGCAATATTTTGTTGTGTGGGTTGCAGTACTAGCAGCTCTATCCCTTTTAAATATTCAGTTTCTAGCTGTTTCCGAATTTGATCACCTTGATAGAGTCCAAAACTGTATTTGTATGGAAGCTGCTGTTCATATTGATCCAATTGTTGTAAATGATCTTGCAAAATCAATAAAGAATCCAGCTGGGTCGAGAGTTCATGACCAGATTGCTGATGCAGCTGCACAACTTTATTTAAATCAGTCTGGATTTCGCTCATTAGTTGCTGGTTATTACGATATGACCAGATCCATAAACTGAGTACAATTGCAACTGTCAGCAGAGTGCCTATAAACCCGATAAAACGCTGACGTTTACGCAGCGGGTTAATCTGTTGTTTAACCAGATTTTTATCTTTTAAAATCACTTCTGAAAACAGGTTTTTTAGAAAATATCCATGATCTTGAGATATCGATCGTGTAGGTAGACCAAATTCACCATCTTCATTTTGAATCAGGTGAAAATCTTCAGCAATCTGTTCGGTTTTTGGGCTTTCAATGGTTCCTTCCTGCAGGGCACTGGTAAAGTAAAAGCCACGAAAGACCGGTTCAAACTGGTAAGGATTTTCCTGAAATAGGGCTGAAATAAAGGTTCTTAATACCGGTTTTAAACTTTTAAACTCAAGCGGAAAAGTCATTACACTTGGTGAAATATATTGCGAATGACGACGTGACAAATGGGTATGACTGACATTTTTTAGACCGTCATATAAAATATTATAATGCTTTTCAAAGAGCTGAACCGCATTCTCACTGGACTGAGGATCGTAGGCTAAGGTAGCACCCCAGGTCTGATTGAACTCATGCTCGCTATAACAATCAAAAAATTCAGTAAAGCCGGCAATCAGATCCATTTTAGAAAAGATCAGATACACGGGTGTCACAACTTCTAAACGTTCAGTCAAGTCCTGAATCCGGGCACGCAATTTTTTTGCCAGTTGAATTGATTTATCTGGGCTCTGGCTCACCAGTTCAGCAATGCTGACAATGACAATTAGCCCATTAATTGGTGCTTTGGAACGACTCTTTTTTAGAATATTGAGAAAACCCAGCCATTCGGAATGATCTTCGCTATATACTGAATAACGTCCGGCTGTATCCAGTAAAACACCGTCTGTAGAGAAAAACCAGTCACAGTTTCGTGTACCACTTAAACCAGCAGACACCGTTTTACGATGGGTTTCTTCAAACGGGAAATTTAATCCAGAATGATAAATCGCTGAACTTTTTCCTGCTGCCGGATTGCCAATGACCATATACCAAGGCAACTCATAAAGGGCCGCATTGCCTTTACGATCCCCCAATTTAGATTTTCGGAGAAGTTGGATTGACTGCTTCATTTGCTGATTAATCAGTTGCAGTTCTTCCTTATTTTTATATTTATTTTCTGCTTCAGCATTTTTGGACATGGCCTCAGCTAGCGCCTTACCCTTTTTGCCATGGCGATAGCGTTGAATCAACTCGTAAATTCCTCAGCCAACCAGAACAGTAATATAAACAGCTGCCAGACTCCAGAATACCCGATCAGATACGGTATTCTTCATCGAAATCAGAACAACTAAGAAAGATAGGGCCATGATCACTTTAGGATGAGTGACATATTGCCAGACATAACCTAGGACCGTATAAATTAATGTATTCACTATAATCTCTAATTATTCTATTTTTTTTTGTTATTTATGCGACTAAAGCTGTTGCTTCAATTTTTTCTAAATCTTTATTTTCACAATAAATATATGTGTTTTCCTGTTCCAGGCTATAGGTCATCGTAATGATATTGTTTCGCATTTGTGTCACTAGCATCATCCCAAAAATATGTCCTAAACATTGCGTATTTCCTATAAAAGATTGGATATAAATAAAAAATTCTGAATGAACTCCAATCGGAATAAAAGTTTGCTGTAATTGATTAAGATTTTTGGATTTTTTTGTTCCATCTAAGAGCAATACAAAGGCCTGTTCTTTTTCGATCTGGCCAGCTAAATCTAACTGCTGCTCAGTTAAATAATTTTGGCTCTAGACTAGCAGATTTACACTTAATTTTACCTAATGAGGTTCCACAGCTCAGTTGCTAACTCATTAGGTTCCCTCATCCAACGCCATTCAGTTTCTTTAAGATG
>NZ_DDLD01000047.1:0-47710 GCF_002339435.1 Acinetobacter sp. UBA2581
GTTATCAAAAACTTCATTGATGACTTTATTCTCGATAAAAATCATCTGCTACCATAGAGAATCTATAAACAATAGTGCGTAAGTCCTATACACTTATAAAAAGAATAAAAAATCATGCTGGATTATTTAGAACACTTGCAACAGATGCTGGTCAAGGACTTTTATCAGCTGCATGACCGCTATCAGGATGATGAAATCTATGCTTGTAGTCTGGTCTTTGATGAATTTTTACTGCTGGATGATCTGGCGATTTCCACAGAACGTAGCTTTTTTCAGGCTCCTGAAGATCCACAGCAATATCTGGCCGAACGGGATCGCTGGAATGTACGAAAATGGCGCTATAAAAGCCAAAGCTCTTCACAATCTGAACTCGTGCCTTTTAAAACTTTGCTGGCAGAGTATTTTAAAACACAGCATAGTTTTGACCATCCTGTCTTAGCCCAGCAAAAACAGATTCCTGCTACTCACTTGGATTTATTGCTAGAAACCTTTAAACAAGCCAAACGCAAATTATCTGAAGCTTATGGTCTGGATCTAGATTCGATTATCTTTTTTCTCAGCGTTCCGAACCAGCCTGAAGTCGAACACCAGTCAGCACTTGAACTCAATTCTGACAGTCGCTTATTGCAGGACTTTTTAGCTTCCAGACAAGCTCAGCCTTTGCCTGCATCCCATAAACGCTTCAAGCTTTCGCAAAGTGACAAAAACATCCTGATTGATCTGGAACAAATGCTCACGATAGAGCCTTATGACTATTTGCAAGTAGCGCAGGATGCCTATTTACTGACGCTGGAATCTTATTTTATCGACAGCAATATCTATATCCAAAAACTGATCCGGCATATTGCTACCATGGCGGCTGAACCCGATGGTAGCTGTGCCTTGAGCCGGGAAGAAATCATGCAGCGTTTACAGCAATTTTCTGCAAATTCACCTCTTTCACCTGATATTTCCCCTATTCATCGATAAATAAAATTACAGAGTGAATTCTCTACAATGCTGGCGTTTAAGGTCAGAATCAAGGAAAATAGCGCCCTTTAATTCGCATTAGTAATCAGCGAACTGTTTTTTCGCCTTGATTTGGAACTCTTATGAAGTTTGAAAAATTAGGTCAGTCGGGTCGTGCCCGTCGTGGTCGTTTAACGCTTGAACATGGCGTAGTAGAGACACCCGTCTTTATGCCAGTTGGTACTTATGGCACCGTCAAAGGCATGTTGCCACGTGATGTGGAAGGCATTAAAGCGCAGATTATCCTCGGTAATACATTCCATTTGTACCTGCGCCCGGGTCTTGAAGTTATCAAGCAGCATGGTGGCTTGCACGGTTTCATGAAATGGGATAAACCGATTCTGACTGACTCAGGCGGCTTCCAGGTCTTCAGTCTGGGTGCGATGCGCAAGATTGAAGAAAAAGGCGTGACCTTCCGCTCACCGATTGATGGTTCAAAAGTTTTCCTTTCACCTGAAATTTCGATGGAAATTCAGCATACGCTGAACTCCGATATCGTGATGATTTTTGATGAATGTACGCCTTATCCTGCAACCCATGAAGAAGCGCAGAAATCTTTGCAGCTGTCTTTACGCTGGGCTGAGCGCTGCAAGAAGCATCATCATGATGAACTCAACAATAAAAATGCCCTGTTCGGGATTATTCAGGGCGGGATGTATGAAGACCTGCGCGATGAATCCTTAAAAGGTCTGCTTGAGATTGACTTTGACGGTTATGCGATTGGCGGTCTGTCTGTTGGTGAGCCGAAAGAAGAGATGATCAAGGTGCTGGATTATCTTCCGAACAAAATGCCGGAAAATAAACCGCGCTACCTGATGGGTGTCGGCAAACCGGAAGATATCGTTGAAGGTATCCGCCGTGGTGTAGACATGTTCGACTGCGTCATGCCAACCCGAAATGCACGTAACGGTCATTATTTCGTGACCGATGGTCTGGTGCGTATCCGTAACAGCCAATATCGTCATGATCAAAGTCCGCTTGATCCACATTGCGACTGCTATACCTGTCAGAACTTTACCCGCGCCTATCTGTTTCATTTAGAGAAATGTGGAGAAATGCTGGGTTCTATGCTCGGTACCATCCATAACCTGCGTTATTACCAGCGTTTTACCGAAGATATCCGCAATGCGCTGGATAACGGAACTTTTGATGAATTTGTTCAGGACTTTTACGCTCGTCGTGGCCTGGAAGTTCCACCTTGTCCACAAGATTAATCTTTCAGCATTTGCGCTGAGGAAAAAGACAGGGTAAATTGCAAGAATATGTCAATTTACTATCAAGTTGATCACCAGTTTTTTATTTTAGGAAAATGAAATGAGCCTATTTATTTCGACTGCTCACGCTGCAGGTGAAGCTGCACAACAACCAAGCTTGATGGCTAACCTTTTGATGATTGCGGTTTTTGTTGCAATCTTCTATTTCTTGATCTGGCGCCCTCAATCAAAACGTGCCAAAGAGCACCGTGCTCTGGTTGACAGCCTTGGCGTAGGCAGCGAAGTCGTTTTTGCAGGCGGCTTAATGGGCAAAATCACTAAAATTGAAGGTGATTTCGCAGTCGTTGAGTTGAGCCGCGGTGTAGAAGTCAAAGTTCAACGTGCGAGTGTGATCTCAGTTCTGCCTGAAGGCACTTTAAATAACATTTAATCAAAATTAGTCGTGCTCCCCGCACGACTTTTTCATTTTAAGAAGAAAACGAATGCGTTACCCAGCATGGAAATATGTGCTGATCCTGGTTGTCCTGGTGGTCAGTACTTTATATGCCCTGCCAAGTTTGTATCCAGATGAACCTGCTGTACAGATTTCGGGTGCCAAAGCCGGTACTCAGATTGACACAGGCATCGTACAAAAAGCAGAGCAGATTTTAACAACTGAAAATATTGCAACTCACGACAATAGCTTTAGTAATAACGCTGCTTTATTACGTGTAAATTCAAGTGAAGCACAGCTGAAAGCCAAAGAAGCTTTACGCCGTGGTTTAGGTGATGAATACGTCGTAGCACTTAACCTTGCTCCAACCACCCCAGAATGGCTACAGAAAATTGGTGCCAAACCAATGAAACTGGGTCTGGACTTACGCGGTGGTGTTCACTTCCTGCTCGAAGTGGATATGGACAAGGCGATTGCACAGCGCATGGACACCTCTGTAACTGACCTGCGTCGCCAGCTGCGTGATAACAACTTGAAATTCAATAGCCTGAATTTAAGCAACAACACCATTGTTGTGCAGTTTGCCAATAATGATGATCGTGCTGCTGTCATGGATTTCTTGCGCCGTAATGGCAATGAATTCAACCAGCAGGCCGTGGCGACTGAAACCGGTTCGACTTTACGCCTCAACTATACCGATACGCGTAAGCAGGAAATCGAATCTTATGCGGTAAACCAGAACTTAACTACTTTACGTAACCGTATTAACGAGTTAGGTGTGGCTGAAGCACTGGTACAAACCCAGGGCAGCAACCGTATTGTGGTTGAACTTCCGGGTGTACAGGATACCGCAGAAGCAAAACGTGTCTTGGGTCGTACGGCGAACCTGGAATTCCGTCTGGTGTCTGATCTGAATGATCAATACATTGATCCTTATACTGGCCAATTAAGTGGTACAGCTCCAGCAGGTACTCAGGCATTTGCTTATGAATCTCTGGACAGTGGTCGTCAGTTATTGCTGAACCGTAACCGTATTTTGACCGGTGAACGTGTACAAAATGCATCTTCTGGCTTTAGTCAGGATACTGGTGGTGCTGAAGTTAATATTACTTTGGACAGCGCTGGCGGTAAATTGATGGCAGATGCCACACGTAATGCCGTAGGCAAACGTATGGCGGTACTGTTCATCGAGAACAAGCAAAAGATCAGCTACGTAGAAGACCCGGCAACTGGTGCACAAACTGAAGTGCGTACACCATATACTGAATCTGTGGTGATTAACGCTGCAACCATTCAGGCAGTATTGGGTTCTCAATTCCGTATTACCGGTCTGGACTCACCTCAGGAAGCTTCTGAGCTTGCCTTGATGCTACGTGCTGGTGCTCTGGCTGCGCCAATGTATTTCGTTGAAGAACGTGTGATTGGTCCAAGTCTGGGTCAGGAAAATATTGATAAAGGCGTATTGTCGACTCAAATCGGCTTTATTCTGGTAGCAATCTGGATGGTAGTATTCTTCCGTCTATTCGGTGTCATTGCCAACTTCGCACTGGTCGTTAACCTGGCAATGATTCTGACTGTCATGTCATGGATTGGTGCTTCCCTCACCCTGCCGGGTATTGCCGGTATCGTAATTACCATCGGTATGGCGGTCGATGCCAACGTATTGATCTGTGAGCGGATACGGGAAGAAATGAAATGGGGCGCCTCGCCGAAACAGGCGATTGTGGCCGGTTATGATCGGGCCTATAACACCATTTTCGATTCGAACTTAACTACCTTCTTGGTAGCGTTCATTCTGTTCGCAATTGGTACCGGTCCGATCAAAGGCTTTGCTGTCACCCTGATGATTGGTATTGTCTGCTCAATGTTTACGGCAATTACCGTAACCCGTGCGATCGTACAGATCATCTATGGCAAAAAACGTAACTTGAAAAAGTTGAGCATTTAGGAGATCGACGATGACTGAAAATACTCAACTGAATCAGAAACAGTACGGTCGCCCTGAAGATGAACGTATCATTCCGTTTATGAAGATTGCATTGCCTGCAGCAGTGTTCTCTATCATCCTGACGGTTGCCAGCATCTTCTTTATTGCGACCAAAGGCTTGAACCTCGGTCTGGACTTTACCGGTGGTGTATCAGCAGAGCTGAACTATACCAATCCAGTAAAACCAGATGATGTGACTCAGGCACTCAGCAAAGCTGGCTTTGATGATGCGGTCGTGCAAACGCTGGGCTCGGAACGTGACCTGATGGTACGTATGCCGGTTCAGGAAGATATTGAAGCAGAAGACCTTACCAAAGCCGTTACTGCAGCAGTTCAGCTGCCAGGCAATGCGGCTCAGGTACCTAAGGTCGATGTAGTCGGTGGACAGGTCGGTAACGAGCTGTATGTGCGTTCTGCGGGTGCAGTTGCCCTTGCCCTGTTGCTGATGCTGGTCTATGTCACCATCCGCTTTGAGTTCAAACTGGCGATGGGTGCTGTACTGTCATTGTTCCACGATATCGTGGTGACCATCGGTATCTTTGCCATGATGCAATGGCCATTTGACCTTACGGTTCTGGCTGCACTATTGGCGATCATCGGTTTCTCACTCAACGATAACATCGTGGTTTCTGACCGTATTCGTGAGAACTTCCGTAAGATCCGGGGTGCCGAACCTGTTGAAATTATCAATATTGCCTTGACTGAAACCTTACGCCGTACCATTCATACTTCTATGACATTATTACTGGTTGTAGTGGCCATGATGATCATGGGCGGTGCTGGTCTAAAATGGTTCTCAATCGCAATGTTTGTAGGTGTCTTTGTCGGTACCTATTCTTCGATCTATATCGGTACAGCCTTCGCCCTGTGGCGCGGTCTGAATCGTCAGGACTTTATTGTTCAGGTGAAACCAGAGTTTGAAGACGAAAATCAGCTTCCATAAGCTGCCCGTTTTCAATTTCACTATTCAGCCCATCTTATGATGGGCTGAATTATTTCTGGTCTAAGAAAATTGCTGCGGAGGCACGATAGCAATCACAGGATGGATTTTAGCTACATCAAATTTCTGGAAACTGACCTTGCGGCTTTCATCCAGACTTTGGATCTGATAGCTGTCTTGGCTTTCCGAAATCAGCTCCACAATGAGTTGCAGTCCATTAATTAAATAAAGACACATCAAGCCAGATGGCTGTAAATCAGCTTGCTCATCACAGACCAACCACCAGCCTGCTTTTAGGTTCGGAAAATAATACTGTCCTGTGACCTGAATGGCATAATGCTGAGGTTCCAATTTCAACCAAGATACAAGATTTTCTGCCGAATCTATAACTTCCATTTTAAAGACTTGCTGTTCAACAACCTGCATCTGGAACAAAGTCATTTTTACAGGATTAGATGCCATTTCAATGATAGGTGCTTGAGCACGATCCAATATTAAACTTTCTAAACTCAGTTGCTGTTCCAGCTCGCGTGCAGCCTTTTCTCCAATCTGGCGCTTACTGTTCAATAGCTGGGTAATATAGGCTGCAGACAGACCAAAATGCTCGCAAATCTCTTTGCCATTTTTAAACTGCTGGCTATCAATCAACTGATCAATCACTTTGGCCAGATTATTTCGTCTCAGTTCAAATATTTCCGTGGCACTCATGTCTATTATTTGCTCTTTTCCCTCTTAACCACACCTTATAACAAAAAAGCCCGCAATTGAATTGCGGGCTTTTATAATCATGCCTAAAAAGAATCAGTTGCCTTGTACCAGACGGCGTGCACTGATAATTCCCGGCTGCTGTTCAAGACGGGCCAATAGTTTGGAAAGTTGAGCCAGACCTTTGACTTCAATCAACAGCTTCATATTGGCAATACCATCTGCTTCTGAAATGGTATTTACCTGACGGATATTGATCTGATCCGAGAAAATCACCTGAGTCAGATCTTTGAGCAGGCCGCGACGGTCATAGGCTTCCACCACGATCTGTACACTTTGGCCACGAGTCGGCTGCATTTCCCAGTCGGCTTCTACTGCACGTTCCGGTTCTTGGCTGATCATACGTACATAATCCGGACAAGCTACCTTATGGATGCTTACACCGCGATTCAAGGTAATATATCCCGCAATCGATTCACCATGGACTGGCTGACAGCACTGGGCTACATGCAGTTCGACGTTATCCAGACCATCAATTAGAATACCATGTGCAGACAAGGTATGGCTGGCACGCGGATTCAAGGCTGGTTTCAGCACCAGTTCAGGCTCATCCTGATCCAGATGCATATGGCGATTGACCTGATTGATCAGAGCATGCAGGCTAATATCACCATTCACCAGACCAATCAGAATATCTTCGCCACTCTTCACATTGAAATGGTTGCAATAATCACCCAAGTCGATTGATTTTGGATGAATTGCCAAACGTGCCAATTCTTTATTCAGAATTTCACGACCCACTTCCAGATTCTTACTGCGATCTTGCTGACGGAACCAGTGACGTAACTTGTCACGCGCACGTGCAGTCTTGATATAACCCAGTGAATTAACCAACCAGTCCCGATTTGGTTCACGGTCTTTCTTGGTCAGAATCTCGACCTGTTCCCCGGTTTTCAAGGCATAGGTTAAAGGCACATAGCGCTGGTTGACCCGAGCCGCATAGCATTTGTTGCCGACTTCTGTGTGCACGTGATAGGCAAAGTCGAGTACGGTTGACCCCCGTGGCAACTCTTTAATATCACCATCACGGCTGAACACATAGATTTTTTCGAAGCCTTCAAAATCTTGAATGTGTTCAAAATTTTCAACTTCCTCTTCTTCATCTTTATGCGCACTGGCTTCATTGCGTTCTTGATAATGCTCAATCACTGCACGCAGGGAATGCAGACGATGATTAAAGGAAGTATCGGTATTTTTCGAACCTTCCTTATAGTTGAAGTGCGAGCATACGCCAAGCTCGGCCTCTTCATGCATCGTATAAGTACGAATCTGCACTTCAAGTGACTTGTTTTCCGCAATCACAGCTGTGTGTAAAGAGCGATAACCATTGGCTTTCGGATTGGTAATATAGTCATCAAATTGATGCGGAATATGTCGCCACAATTGATGTACGATCCCGAGCGTGTGATAACACTCAGGCACACTTTTCACCAATACACGCAGTGCACGGATGTCATACAGCTGGTCGAAGCTCAAGCTCTTGCTTTTCATTTTCCGATAGATCGAATAAATGTGCTTCACCCGGCCGTTAATTTCAGCTTCAATGCCGTGTTCTGCCAGCTCTTCACGCAACTTATCAATCACAAACTGAATATATTGTTCGCGTTCCAGACGCTTTTCATTCAGCAAAGAGGCGATTTCTTTATAGCGTTCCGGCGCCAGATAGCGGAAGGCTAGATCTTCGAGTTCCCATTTCAGCTGGGCAATCCCGAGACGATGCGCTAAAGGAGAATAAATGGTGAGAATTTCTCGTGCGACCCGTTCTTGCCGTTCACGTGAAGAATTAGCCAGCTCACGCAGTGCATAGGTACGTTCTGCCAGCTTGATTAACACGACGCGAACATCTTCCGTTACCGAAATCAGCATCTTGTAAATACCAGACAGATGTTCACGCTGGTTATTATTGAAGTGGTCTTCCAGGCGTTTATTTTTTTCAATCAGCTCAGACAGCTTACCCATGGACAGCGTGCCTTTGACCAGGCTGTAGACCTGTTCACCGAATTTTTCCTGCACTTCTGCCAGTGGCATGACGCCTTCACGTACTGCGCGGTAAAGCATGGCAGCAGACAAGGTATCTTCATCAACATAGAGATGCGCGAGAATATCCGCCATTTCAATACCGGTATAGAAGGTATTAGAGCGATGCTGAACCGTACTTTGTAGCTCTTTTTCTAAGGTTAAACGGGCAACTTCTTCGAGCTGCTTCAGGGGAGCCCCGTCTAATATGCCACGAACCCGATCTAACCATTCAGTCAGATCCTGCTGTGCTTGTTCGGCATGTTCTACAGTCGCCTCCTGTGACAACTCATTGAGCCGCCCAGGCAGTTGCTCACGTACTGTGACCATACCCTTCTCCTACTTTTAGATACATCATCTCTTTGATCGTTTATTTAATTTTCTTTTTCGAACAAGGCAATCGACTCGACATGTCCGGTATGCGTAAACATATCCATCACACCGGCTTTTGTTAGCTGATAACCTTGTTGTACCAGTAGCCCTGCATCTCTTGCAAGCGTAGCGGGATTACATGACACATAAACGATTCTTTTGGCACCAAACTGAGGGATATAATGCATAACTTCTTCTGCTCCAGCACGTGGCGGGTCGATTAATAATGCATCAAATCCCTGATTTGCCCAAGACTGGTGCGAAAAATCTTTGGTTAAATCTTGTGAATAGAACGAAACTTGTGCAATACCATTATTGTTAGCATTTTCTGCACCGCGTTGCACCATTTCCTCACTCCCCTCAACCGCAATCACCTGACCAGACGCACCAACACAGCGCGCCAGTGGCAAAGAAAAGTTTCCTAATCCACAAAACAGATCCAGAACGCGTTCGCCTTGCTGTAATTGAAGCAAATCGCATGCCAAGCGAACCATCTGCGGATTGATCGTTGAATTGACCTGAGTGAAGTCCAATGGATTAAAACCGAATTCCACATCAAAGTCATCAAGACCATAGTGTAAGCGTGCTGCCTGTTCAGGCTCATCAATCCGCTTCAAATAATCTTGGCCTGCAGGTTGCAAATAAAGCTGCCAACCTTTCTCCAACGTAAATTGGCGCAATCGGTTGACATCTGTTACCGATAATTCTGCGGTTTCACGAATGAGCAACGCAATGTCATGATCACCCATAGCCAATTCTATATGACCAATATCTGCCTGACCATCGAGACTTTGGAGCAATTGTTTAAGACGTGTAACTGATCCAAACTCGCGATCCAGAATCATGCAACGGTCAATCGAAGTCAGCTTATTGGACTGGTTTTCACGAAAACCAACCACCAGCTTGTCTTTTTGAGGCAGATAACGTACCCCAATCCGGGCTTTTCGACGGTAATCTTCACGTTGTGAACGTAGCGGTGGCAACCACTCCTCAGGCTGGATCCCGGCAAAATGCTGCAAATGTGATTTCAGAACATTCTGCTTAAGTTCAATCTGCGCATCGGGATGGATATGCTGCATATTACAGCCACCGCATACGCCAAAATGTGGACACACAGGTTTGACCCTGATCTCGGAAGCCTCACTGATTAACTCAAGGCTATCCGCCTCTTCCAGTTTTTTGACTTCACGGGTAATGCGGGCACGAACGGTTTCACCTGGCAAGGCATAACGGATAAAGACTTTCTTGCCATGCTTTTCAAGCGGATGGTCCGGATGTGAACCATAGTGAGCGATGCCACGTCCTTCATGTGAGAGTGATTCCACTTGAAAAATATACTCGGATTGCGGTGCTGGACGTGGTTGTGCTCGACGTTTCATGAAAACCTAGGATGTGGAGATGGGAAAATCAAAACGGGTAAATTCAGTTCTTTGTGAGGTTTCACGCCAGACTGATAAAAAATCTGCATGTTGCGGCTGGGTATGCAGGTATTGAATCGTACTCTGCACCAGATGCTGATAATCAGGCAACATCAATTGGCCCTTTAGCAACAGCCAGCGAATATAGACCAACCAAGTATTGAGCACATCACCTTCGCAATAGCTGGTGAGTGCGTTCCATTGCTGGTTACGTACATATTCAGGTACATGATAGCCACCATCACCACGCTTGCCTGGATAACCCAATAAATGAGCAACATCATCCAGTTTCTGAAAATGGCGGGCATGAAACATGGCCATAACATCCATCAAATCGACGTGACGCTGATGGTAACGATTCTGGTAGTTATTATAACGCTTTTGCGTATCAATTTCGCCCTGATCGAACAGACTTGGGGCAGATAAGCCATGATACATGGCCCGATAAAGAATAACCGGCAGGTCAAATTGTGAGCCATTCCAACTGACTAGCGTCGGATGACGCTTGTCAAAAATGGATAAGAATTTTTTTAAAATCTCTGCTTCGCTGTACTGTTCACGGCTGAAAGAAAACAGGCGCATGCCCTGTTCATCCATCCATAAACCGGAAATACAGACAATCTCATGCAGTGGCAGACGCTGAAAGTCCGAGCCTGATTCCTGACGGCGTAATTTGATCAGGGCCTGATCCAGATCAGCCTCAGGCAGATCCAGACCAAACAGATGCGCGCCTGATTTAAGATCGGTTTGGGTTTCAATATCGAAAGTTAAAACAGGCAGGCGCATAAAAGATTTCTCAAAAATTATTCAGGGTCTTGTACAGAGAACAAGCCTGTAGACAGGTAACGGTCACCACGGTCACAGATAATACATACAATTACTGCATCCGGATTTTCTTCTGCGAGCTTGATGGATGCCCAAACTGCACCGCCAGAAGATGTACCGGCACTGATACCTTCTTTTTGTGCCAGTTTACGCATAGTACGTTCCGCTTCAATCTGTGGAATATCGATAATATGGTCGATACGACTACGATCGAAAATCGTTGGCAAATATTCTTCTGGCCAGCGACGGATACCGGCAATGCTAGAACCATCAGATGGTTGTAGGCCCACAATCTGAATGTCCGGATTCATTTCTTTCAGATATTTAGATACGCCCATGATCGTACCTGTAGTACCCATTGAGCTGACAAAGTGCGTAATCTTGCCGCCAGTTTGCTGCCAGATTTCAGGACCTGTGGTCAGGTAATGTGCTTCGACATTGTCCGGGTTACCAAACTGGTTTAACACCAAACCTTTACCATCAGCCTGCATTTGCAAGGCCAGATCACGCGCACCTTCCATGCCCTGCTCTTTGGTCACTTCAATCAGTTCAGCGCCATAAGCACGCATCGCGTCCTTACGTTCCTGACTCATGTTATTCGGCATAATCAGCTGCATTTTGTAACCGCGCATGGCCGCAACCATCGCCAATGCAATCCCTGTATTTCCGCTGGTCGCCTCAATCAAGGTATCACCCGGTTTGATCTGTCCGCGCTTTTCCGCCTGCATGATCATGTTATACGCTGGACGGTCCTTGACCGAGCCTGCCGGATTATTTCCTTCGAGTTTTGCGAGTACTGTGGCTTGAGTGTGACTAGCCAGACGCTGCAAACGCACCAGTGGCGTTTTGCCTACATAATGGTCCAGTAAAAATTCGTCTGCTTGAAAATCAGGGGTGGTATTACTCATTATTTGCACCTATATCGAGGTGCGGCTATTGTATGAAAAAATGTATTTCCCTGCACCCATTTATAGCAGTGCTTTTGCATAAAACTGTATAAATCACGATCGGCATGGCCAATTTGTCCTGTTTTAGCTTGATAAAACTCCTTAATCATGACAGTGACTTAGCTCACCTCTCCCCCTGAAAAGGTTTGCTCAAACACCCATAATGACTGTTCAGCATAATGGTTCTTATTTTCTGCCTTAATCTGGAGCTTTATAAAAATAATGCTGAAATTTTAACAGTAGATTTAAAGCATGCTAATATGCAAAGCATAAGGAAAATACTGCTTGAATCATGTCAAATATCAACAAAAAGCTGTTTAAACGCCTACACTTAAATCATGCTTATGGACAGCTGATTGCACTGATTTTTGTACCCATTACTATTCTGGCCTGTGTCGGCGCTGCTCTGGTAATCTCGGAAACTTCCAATGCCGCTCGTGCCCAGCAAAAGCAGATGGCCATTGCGATTCTGACCCGTTTTCAGGCCACTTCTGAATATGCACTGGACATTTTGAGCCTGTACCCATGGCAATATGAGCAGGCTCATGCCGCCATGCAGAATATGCTGAATGAAAAGCATCTGGTTCGTGCGGCTATTCTGGATGAAAATGGCAAAAGTAAACTCGGCATTGGTTTTCAGGAACAGGCGCCTTGGCCTGACTTTAAAAAAGATGGCAATTTTGTTGGCCCGATACTAGATAAAAACAATCATATTTATACAGTCAAAGTAAATGAAAATGGCATGAATGCAGGCTGGCTGGCGATCGAACTGGACAATCAGCCCTTAGAAATTGCCCGCTACCGGGTTCTGATCGTTTTGATTGCGACCGGCTTATTGACCTTATTGCTCTTATTGTTATGTCTGAATTTCTATTCACGTCGCTGGATTGCGCCGATGTATGAAATTCGCATGCAGCTGCAACGCCTGAATGCCGACACCCTAGATCAACATATGGTGATTAACAGTACCGGTGAACTGCGCCTGTTGCAGCGTGATATTGCCAATGTGGTGAAACGTCTGCATTTCAGCTTTCTGGAATTGCGCGAGCATACCGAACAGACTGAAGACGATTTGCGCCGTACTCTAGATACTTTAGAAGTTCAAAATATTACTTATCGTCAGGCACGTGACCAGGCGATTTCGGCCAATCAAGCCAAGTCGGTGTTTCTGGCCAATATTTCCCATGAATTACGCACACCCTTAAACAGTATTGATGGTTTTATTCACCTACTGCTGCGTCAAGGCAATCTTAGCAATGAGCAAAGCCTGTATTTGCAGACCATCCGCAAATCTTCTGCACATCTGCTGGCCCTGATCAATGATGTACTAGATTTCTCCAAGATTGATGCTGGCAAACTGGAACTGGAAACTGCACCTTTTGATCTGGAAGAAGCTATCTTTGATGTGATGGACATGCTCTCGCCACTGGCTGCACAGAAGCATATCGATATGGCATTCTATTTTGCAGACAATGTACCGAAACATGTGATTGGTGATGTACTACGCTTTAAGCAGATTCTGACCAACCTGATTTCTAATGCGATCAAGTTTACTCCAGACGGCGAAATCATTGTTCGGGCACGCATGGAGCACGATGATATTGGGCAATGTCTGCTGCATTTCAGTGTTCAGGACAGCGGCATTGGCCTGAGCGGAACTGACCGTAAAAAACTGTTTGAATCCTTCTCGCAAGGCGATACCTCGGTCACCCGCCAATTCGGCGGTACAGGTTTAGGCCTGGCCATTTCCAAACAACTGGTCCACCTGATGCATGGTCAAATCGGATTTGAAGATAATCAGGAACGTGCTCCAACAGAAAAAGGCTCAACCTTCTGGTTTACCGCCCAATTCCCAGTGGATGAAGATATTATCCATGAGCACCCGGATTTCAGTGATCTGACGGTTGTATCTTATCTTGCCCATCCGGCAACGGCGAATGTCTTAAGACATTATCTGGAGAATTATCACGTTAAACATATTGAATCGACGTCCATTCTGGATCTGTTCAGTCGTCTAAATCATTTACAAAATATCGAGAATACCTGGCTGATTGTTGACCATAGTGGTGATAGTCAAGCCTTACTGACAGAAATTCGTTCTCGCTATCAGGGACATCTGGCTGTGTATGGTTATCAAATGCAGCTTGATCCGAACATGCTGAATGATCATCGTGCCCGTGCTCTGCATCAGCCACTCAGTCGTAGTGCCCTAATTCAGCTACTCGGCAATCAACCCGTCTTTGATCAGGAACAGCATGAAGACTTTAATGGTCAGGGACTGCATATCCTTGCCGTTGATGACCATCTGCCGAACCTGATTGTTCTGGAAGCCTTGTTGGCCGAACTGAATGTCACCACGACCAAAGCCATTAGCGGACAGGAAGCGATTGATATCATCCAGAGCCGTTATGAACAAGGTCTGCCGTCCTTTGATCTGGTGTTTATGGATATCCAGATGCCAGTGATGTCGGGTATTGATACCACCCGTGCAATTCGTTCACTGGAATCAACTTTCGAAAATCATCAACGTTTACCGATTATTGCTCTGACAGCACATGCCCTTTCTGATGAGAAACAGAAATTGCTACAAAATGGTATGGATGATTATGTCACCAAGCCAATTCAGATTGATCAGATCGTGCAGATCCTGACGCAGTGGACGACTGAAAGTTTTAAAAAGATTCCAGTGCTGGAACGTGCCAATGTCATTGATGCGCTGGATCCGAATATTCTGGATTGGCAACAAAGCTTGCAACTGGCAGCCAATAAAGAAGATCTGGCAGTCGATCTGCTTAGCATGCTGGTCGACAGTTTTGAAAAACAGCTGGATGAAATTGAGCAATTAATTGAGCTGGAAGATTTTCCGCAGCTGGAACATGTTTTGCACCGTCTCTATGGGGCAACCCGTTATGTCGGCACACCGACTCTGCAAAAAGTTACCGGAAGTTTTGAGCAGTTTGTCTCGACCTTGCGTAAGGAACGCCGTAAGGCCGATGACAGTTTTGTTCAGGAAGTACTGAAATATCTGGATGAACTGAAAGCAATGATTGAGCAGGTAGAACAGGCAGCTCAGCAAATTTTAAACAAGCATAGTGGTTAAAAAATTACTGTTTTACTTACTCATATCTGTATGACTGCACTGTCATGCAAGCACAGATTGCTCATGCTATGCTCGCTTACAGAAAAATTAAGGATGAATACCATGTCACTTGTACGCTTTGAAAAAAATAATGGAATTGCCACGGTTACTCTCAGCCGTCCAGACAAACGTAATGCCATGAGCTTTGCCCTGCTGCGTGAACTGGTGCAGATTGCGAACCGGATTAAAAAAGATAAGTCGGTGCGTTGTGTCATTTTAACCGGTGAAGCGCAGGTCTTTAGTGCCGGCATTGACTTGGCCGATTTAAATAATCCTAAAAATCGGGCCTATGCTGCTTGGGAACTGATTCGTCCTGGACAGAGCTTATTTCAGAAAGCTTTTCTGGTCTGGCAGGAACTGCCTGTACCCGTCATTGCAGCCATTGAAGGTTTCTGCTTTGGTGCAGGTATGCAACTTGCGTTGGCCGCGGATATCCGAATCGCCCATCCTGCGACCAAAATGTCAATTATGGAAACTCGTTGGGGTCTAGTACCAGATATGGGGCTAACGCGTTCTCTCAAAGGTCTGATCGGGATTGATTTGGCCAAAGAGCTGACTTTAACCGCACGTATTTTTGAAGGTGCCTATGCCAAAGAAATTGGTCTGATCACCCATGTCGATGAGCAGCCATTAGCAAAAGCACAGGCTTTGGCTGAAGAAATGTTACAACGCTCTCCAGATGCCTTGATGGCCTCTAAATTTGTGCTGGATGCGATGGAACACAAACCCAACAAGTCACTGCGTATGGAAAAAATCTGGCAGCTTAAACTGTTACTCGGCAAAAACAGCCAACTGGCACGTAAAAAGGATAAAGATCCGGACGTGCAGTTTGTACCACGTCAATATCGATAATTATGGCTGAAGCAAAATCAAAAGATGAGAGATAAAATGCAATTCGATCGTGATAGCAAAATTGCCTTTTTAGGTATGGGACTCATGGGCAGTCGTATGGCAACCCGCTTGCTGAAAGCTGGTTTCCGAGTTGCAGTCTGGAACCGCACGGCCAGTGCCTGCGATCCTTTGCTTGCACTGGGAGCCACTCCGCTATCTCTAGATCAAATTGCAAATTATCCGGTTATTCTGACTTGTCTGGCAGATGATGCTGCGGTGCAATCGGTCTTTAAGCAGATTCAACCAGATCTGGTGGCTGGACAGGTTATTGTCGATTTTTCCAGTCTTTCTGTACATCAAACTAAAACTCTAGCTGAACAGGCCCAAGCTAAACAAGCCATCTGGATTGACTCTCCTGTGTCTGGCGGTACAGCCGGTGCAAAACAAGGCACGCTAGTGATCTTCGCTGGTGGTGATGCAGAAACTATTACCGCACTTGATCCCATCTATAAGGTGCTTTCACAACGTGTCACTCGCATGGGTGATACTGGAACCGGTCAGGCGACTAAAATCTGTAACCAGCTGATTGTGGCAGCCAACAGCACCTTGATTGCTGAAGCAGTGGCTTTGGCCGATCGTGCCGGTGTAGATACTGCCCTGCTTGCACCAGCATTAGCTGGTGGTTTTGCTGACTCCAAGCCTTTTCAGATTCTGGCCCCGCGTATGGCCAGTCAGACGTTTGAACCCGTGCAATGGAAAGTGCAGACATTGTCTAAAGACCTGAACAATGCGGTGCAACTGGCCGGTACTTTAGCTTTGGATATCCCTGTGGCCAGCCAAGCCCTGTCTCAACTCAAAGCCCATCAGCAAGACGGATTTGCTGAGGCCGATCTGGCTACTGTAATCAAGCACGTAGACCATTAAATATTTCATTTCAATATTCTGCCTTGAGCAAGGAAAAGCCCATGACCAAACTCGCCGTTAACCTCTCCATGATTTTTACGGAAGTACCGCTGTTAGAACGTTTTGCCTTGGCTCATGCGCACGGTTTTAAGCATGTGGAAATCCAGTTCCCCTATGAACTGAGTATTGAGCAGATTCAGCAGCAGCTTCAGTTGCATGATCTGGATATCTGCCTGATTAATGTGCCTGCTGGTGATCTGATGCAAGGTGGACACGGTCTAGCTGGTATCCCTGGACAGGAAATCGAGTTTCGTCATGCCGTAGAGCAAGCCATTCAATATGCGACTGCTCTGAATGTGCCGAGTGTCAATATTCTGGCCGGCAAACAGCCACTGGATTGTGACCTGCTTCCTTGCCTGAACACCTTGGCGAGTAATCTGAAAATTGCCTGCTCTATGCTCTCTGATTATCAGATTCAGTCAGTCTTTGAAATGATCAATGGTCAGGATATGCCACGCTTTCTGATTCAAAATGTAGCTCAAGCTCAGGAGATGCTAGAAGCTGTCAATCATCCTGCCTTAAAAATGCAATATGACTGTTATCATATGGCCATGATGGGTGAAGATGTACTTGAAGCCTTAAAAGAAAATATTGCAGAGATTGGTCATATCCAGTTTGCAGACTGCCCGGGGCGTCATCAACCAAATACGGCTTCCATTCCATATTATGAGATTTTTCAATGGTTAGAGAATAGCCAATACAATGGTTATGTCGCAGCCGAATATAAACCTCTGGGAACTTCGGGAGAGTCCTTTGGCTGGAAAGAACAGTTCTTCCCAGAGTATGACTAAAGCGACGGAAGGTACATTTGAAATTTTGGGCTAAAACCGCTATATTAGATCATGCATAATTGTTAGGAAATTATACTCCCTATGAATTTAGAACCATCGCCCAGCGCTTCTAATTCTCACGATCACACTATGAATTCTCATGCACAAGCAGTAAACGCATGCTTGAAAGTTGTACATGCAGCCCTTGAAGATGTAAAGGCTAAAGAAGTTGTTCAGCTTGATGTTGCTAGCATCAGTAACGTGGCAGATGCCATGGTGATTGCAAGCGGTACATCAACCCGTCATATCAAATCACTTGCAGATAATGTTGCTGAAGAAGCACGTAAAGCAGGTTTCCGTCCGCTTGGTATCGAAGGCGAACGTGATGCAGAATGGATCCTGATTGATCTAGGTTTTGTTGTAGTGCACTGCATGCTGCCTACAGCGCGTAAATTCTATGACCTAGAAAGCCTATGGCGCAATCCTGCAGATTCTGTAGCATAAACATCGAATATTCAAAAAAAGCGACCTATGTAGGTCGCTTTTTTTATATTGTTTAACTTGAATCGAAAAAGAAATTTATGGAGCAGTAACTTTAATAAATTCGTTTTGCGATCAGATTTAATCATTCAGCCTATTTTTTAAACGTTTTGTTGCAATTTTATCCGGGCCAATTTTCTAAAAATAAAACACCGTAGCTAATTTTATTTTGTAAATCTTCCCAATTCATCTTTTATATAGGAGAGAGAATTTATCGGTGATTTAAATGGAAAAATCCCCCTTTTAAAAGGAGGATTTTAGATGATTCAGCGAATGGAAAGTCTTAGTGACCTGTACCATTAATCGCTTTGGTCATATCTTCCACAACTTTCTTCGCATCACCGAAAATCATCATAGTCTTGTCGTTATAGAACAGGTCATTGTCCAGACCTGCATAACCAGTCGCCATAGAACGCTTGATGACCATGATGGTACGTGCCTTATGAGCTTCCAGAATTGGCATGCCGTAGATCGGTGAGTTCGGATCGTCTTTTGCAGCCGGGTTTACAACGTCGTTTGCACCAATAACCAGTACTACGTCAGTTGCCGGGAAGTCCGAGTTGATCTCGTCCATTTCCAGGATGTCTTCATAAGGAACGTCAGCTTCTGCAAGCAATACGTTCATATGACCTGGCATACGACCAGCAACCGGGTGAATCGCAAAACGTACAGTCACGCCCTGCTCTTTCAGCAAGTTTGCCAGCTCTTTGACTGCGTTTTGTGCACGGCCTTGTGCCATACCATAACCCGGTACAATTACAACGCTGTCTGCATTTGACATTAAGAAGCCAGCATCATCTGCAGAACCTGAACGGTAGTTACGTTGCACTTGTGCACCCGCAGCTGCTGTCGGCGCAGCGGCACCGCCCATCGCACCACCAAACAATACGTTGATGATTGAACGGTTCATCGCTTTACACATGATGTAAGACAGAATCGCACCTGAAGAACCAACCAGCGAACCTGCAACGATCAGCATGTTGTTTTCGAGTGTGAAACCAATCCCTGCTGCTGCCCAGCCTGAGAATGAGTTCAATAGCGAAACCACAACCGGCATATCGCCACCGCCTACTGGTGCAATCCATACCCATCCAAATGCCAGTGCAAGACCAGTCATTGCCCAGAAAGATGTCATGCTACCTGTCAGGAAGAAGTGAATCCCTGCTGCCAGCATTGCAATAAAGATCAGAGCCTGAACCGGTTTTACCCAGCTACCTGAAATGGTTTTTGCCCATTTCTTTGCAGCCAGCTTACCGTATGCAAATACGGAAGCAGTAAAGGTAATCGCACCCACAAAACAGCCCACAAACAGTTCAAACAGGTGAACCTTGCTCATTTCATGGAAACTTACACCATTTGCAGCTAACAGGTCTGGTCCTAATTCAACCAGCTTGTTGTTGTGGATAATTGCTGCAACTGCAATCAGTACCGCAGCCAGACCCACCAGTGAGTGCATAAGTGCCACAGTTTCTGGCATCTGGGTCATTGGTACAGTACGTGCACGCGCAATACCCACCACTGCACCCGCAGCCATTGCTGCAAGAATCATCCAGACTACTGGATTTTCAGCAACAAAGAATGTGGTCACTACAGCAATCGCCATTGCGATCATACCGTAACGGTTACCTGCAATTGCAGTTTTAGGGCCAGACAAACCACGTAGCGTTAAGATAAAAAGAACGGCGCCAATCAGGTAGAACCAATCCGCATACTCTCGAATAAATTCCATGGTTTAACCCTCTTTTTTCTTTTGCTTCGGTTTGAACATTTCCAGCATACGTGCAGTCACGGCAAAGCCACCGAAAATATTAATGCTCGCCAGAAATACTGCGATTGCCCCCAGTACACTCACCACGTTAATGGTCTGGAAATCCACGCTGCCTTCAACGCCCACCATTGGCAAGCCAACAGTTTGAATCATTGCGCCCACGATAATGATCGAAGACAAGGCATTGGTCACCGCCATCAATGGCGTATGTAGTGCTGGTGTTACCCCCCAAACCACGTAGTAACCCACGAAGATGGCCAGGACGAAAATCGTAATTGTTTCAACCATGAGTCTGCTCCTTAACCACGTTTTAACAGCACTTGGCCGCCGTGAGTGACAAGTAGGGCTTTTTGAATTTCATCTTCCTGATTCAGGACAAAGTTCTTATCTGCATCAAAAAGTGTTTCAACAAAGTTATACACGTTACGTGCATATAGCGCTGAAGCTTCAGTCGACACCGTTGATGGAATATTTGGAACACCCAGAATCTTCACACCATTTTCAGTCACAACAGTTTCGCCGCACTTAGAACCTTCCACGTTACCGCCTGATTCCACTGCCATATCCAGAATGACTGAGCCTGGTTTCATCTTGGCTACAGTTTCAGCGCGGATTAAACGCGGTGCATCACGACCTGGTAACAATGCAGTGGTAATCACGATATCGGCATTCGATACCGCTTTATCGACAATCGCTGCCTGGTCTTTGATGTACTGTTCACCTGGCATCCAGCCATAACCGTTTTTAGCTGCTTCATCAGCACGTGCTTGCTCTTCAGGAGACATCGGTACGTCTAGCCATTTACCACCCAAAGACTCAACCTGATCTTTGGCAGTCGGACGAAGGTCAGTTGCTTCTACGACTGCACCCAGACGTTTCGCTGTTGCAATCGCTTGAAGTCCTGCTACCCCGACACCCATGATCACGACACGAGCCGGTTTTACCGTACCTGCCGCTGTCATCAGCATTGGGAACATGCGCTGATATTCAGCAGCAGCTAAAAGCACTGATTTATAACCTGCAAGGTTCGCTTGCGAAGACAATACGTCCATGTTTTGCGCACGTGACAAAGTACGTGGCAAAAGCTCAAGAGCAAATGCAGACACATTCTGTGCCGCGAACTGGTCAAGCTCGGTATTGCGGTATGGGTCAAACATCGCTACAACCGTGGTGTTGGCTGACAGCTTTTGAATTTCCTCACCCTTCGGTGCACGAACTTTCAAAACTATCTGGCTACCGGTGTAGGCATCATCCGTAATTTTGGCACCAACTTGCTCATAGGCACTGTCGATGTAGGCAGCTTTAACACCTGCTCCACGTTCGATCACCACACTATGACCAGCGCTGATCAATTTCTTTACTGTCTCAGGCGTCGCAGCGACGCGATTTTCACCGACGACAGTTTCGGCTGGAATTCCAATCTGCATGAGCGTCCCTCAAGCTAATTTTTTCTTAAGTAAACACCGTGATTTACAGTGCTTCCCCTCAGGATGTGTTTTTGTTGAATTTTTGGATTCTAATTAAACTTCTAGAAATTACTACCTATTATTTATTTAATAAATACCCATATTTTGAACTGATGATTCATAAAAATGATGCTGTCATATACCATTTATTAGTTCAGCCTGATTATTTTGATTTGCTGAATTTATAAACGATATTCATTCTCTTGAACGATGACTGTTTTCCTGGTTATTTTTTATTAGACTACTTTTTGTTTTATTTTGTTACATTGATCATTCTGACAGATATTTCATTTTTTCTACTCAGCAAATCTTTATTTCAAATGAACTGATAAAGCTTAAATTAAGGCACTTTTCTAGGGCAGCTTTCTATTTTTTGACCTTTTTGACAAATTTAATCTACTTTGAACTATTCATTTTTAAGACCTAAAAATACTGTTTTCCTATAACTTTTTCATTTTTCACTCATAAAAAATATGAATTGATGATGAAAAAATTGATTAGGGATTCCCTTATTTGACTTATTCAGCTCAAGTCTTAAGACTTACCTAAAATAAGAGAAAAAAATATTCTGCAACATTTATTATATTAATACTCAGTCCACTGTCAGATTTACAAATTCTTCATTTTGCACCAATTTTGGGCAATCACTGATTCAGATGGATCTCTGTCACTTAGTCTTAAATGAGATGACTTAATACAAAGCGCTTCCAAGTCCATTTTCTTAAGTAAAAAAATTAAATTTCTAGCGAATTTTCATCTCTTATCAATCCAGAAAAGTACTTTTTTGTGGCATTTCTCCTCTAGGAGTTCGAGCACTTTGCACTATTTTTCTACTTTTATCCTGACGGGTTTTCGCCTATAGTGCCTGCAACTTATGCATCATCTTTGATGTGCTTTATAAAAATTCTCCCTGAGCTTAAGGTACTTGCCATGACTCCTCCTCTCGATATCAGTCAAAATAAATCCCTGTTATGGCTGATGGCGATCGCATGTGGTTTATGTGCAGGTGCAAACTATTATTGCCAACCGCTCATCTCCTCAATTCAGCAATATTACCAGGTACCAGAATCCCAAGTGGCGCTGACCGTGACCTTTGCGCAGGTGTCTTATGCCTTGGGCCTGCTGTTTATTGTGCCTTTGGGAGACATGCTGAATAAGTCCAGACTCATTCCTTTTTTGATGTTTGGTGCCGCATTAGGCTTGCTGATCTGTGCCACAGCAGTCAACCTGCCGATGCTCTGGGTGGGCACTATTATTGCCGGGCTATTTTCTGTTGCTGCCCAGATTCTGATTCCATTAGCTACGATGGCTGTCCGACCTGAAAAAACCGGAGAAGTGGTCGGCTTTCTTATGAGTGGTTTATTAGTCGGTATCTTATTGTCGACCAGTATTGCCGGACTTCTTTCAGACTTGTTTCACTGGAAAACCATTTATGCGCTCAGTAGTATGGCACTGCTGGTTTTGGGCTTTTACTTAAAAGGACAATTGCCCAGCATGCCGCGTATGCGTATCAGCTATGCAGCAATTTTTAAATCCATGGGTATGCTACTGCGTGAGGAACCGCGACTAGGCTTACGCTCCCTGATTGGTGCATGTGCCTTTGCAGCCATGAGCATGCTGTTTTCAACCATTGCCCTGCTGCTGACCCAGAACCCTTTTCATCTTTCTGATGTGATGGTGGGCCTAGTAACACTAGTTGGTGTTTTTGGTGCGCTGTCGACTCAGGTTATTGGCAAATGGGCGGATCGTGGCTATATCAAGATCCTAACCTGGATTGGCTGTTCAATTTTGGCAGGAAGCTGGCTATTTTTATATTTTGGTGGCGTATCCCTGCTCAGTTATATTCTAGGTTATGCCCTGATTAACTTAGGCCTGGCGATTACTCATAGCTGTAATCAGAACGTGATTTTCCGCTTGCGCCCAGATGCCAAATCACGCCTGAACTCTATTTACATGACGCTGTATTTTATTGGTGGTGCCTGTGGTTCTGCCTTGGGGGTTTATGCCTGGCATCATGGTGGCTGGAGCATGACCTGTCTGTTTGGACTTGGCTTGGCACTATGCGCCACCCTGTTTGCACTAATTGATCAATGGCAGCAGCATCGAGCAAAAGCTTAAACAAATTTAGCTGACTTGTACGACTGGGTAATAAGGTTTACCCGAATCCCAAGTTGCTGCATTTTCCAAAAGAATGCAGATAAAAGTGGGCAGCAACCCGGCCAAAACCCGGCAACTGTCTTGGAGCTGTTTGACGTTAAATGAGCTCTGATAAGTCGCACCACCCTGCATAAGCTGATAATGCAAGGTGGAAAGACGGTTAAAAATCACCAATAAAATTTCACTTAAATTTCGTTCCTGTACAGCCTTTTGTATTTTCTGTTTTTGCTGGTCTAATGCTTCACGGCAGCTTTCCAGACTGACTTTATGATGGCGATAATCCCAGAAACCTTGATCGGTATAAGGGCTATCCAGCAGTGCAGAAATTGGCTGGTTGTATTTCTCCCAGACAATATGCTGAAGTTTTTGTTCCACATCTTTTTGACAGAGGGTTTCCAGAAATTGATGCAGGCTTTGTTGATCCTGACGAACCTCTGTTTCTTGTGCATAAATCGAATTAAAACTGATCCACAGGCTAATAAACTTAAACTCTAGTTCCTCATCCAGCTCTAATGCTTTTTTAAACCAACTAAGTCCCCGTTGAATCCGTAAATTAAAATAGTCTGAATGCTGAGGTTTTTTGCTTTTATAAATCTCCTCCAACATGAGCATCGTTATTCTCCTTATTTATTTCGTTTTCTTTATCTTAATCTTAAATATCTCAAAATATAGCATTGCCGAATGACTGGGAGTTTATTTTTTCAATTCCCACAATTTCTCTTGTTAAATATCTTTATTGGAATGACAGTTATAGATCCTCATGCAGTTCAGCCTTTGGTCATGCAAATTTTATGCTAGTATTACGCCCTCTTTTTGCAGTACTGCTTTTTTGAGCAGATTTCCAGCAATTCCTGCTCATTCTTGTACTGCTATTTCTCTTCCATTTCATTTAAGGCGTGATTTTGAATGACTGATCTCAGCACCATTGAAAACAAACTTCAACCTCGCATCAGTGTTGCGCCGATGATGGACTGGACCACCAAAGATTATCGTTTCTTTGCGCGCCTGTTTAATCCAAATGTCATTTTATATACCGAAATGGTGACTACGGGCGCCATCATTCATGGCGATGCCAAACGTCATCTGGACTTCAATCAAGAAGAACATCCGATTGTGTTACAGCTCGGCGGTTCCAATCCTCAAGATCTGGCAACTTGTACTAAAATGGCTCAGGACTGGGGTTATAATGAAGTTAACCTGAATGTCGGCTGTCCGAGTGACCGGGTACAAAATAATAAAATCGGTGCCTGCCTGATGGCCGAACCTGATCTAGTCGCGGAATGTATTGATGCAATGCGTAATGCCGTTGATATTCCGGTGAGTGTGAAACACCGCATTGGTATTGATGACATGCATTCTTATGAAGAAATGCTGCATTTTGTGGATACGGTCGCCAAAACCGGTTGCGATAATTTCATCGTGCACGCGCGAATTGCTTTACTCCAAGGTCTTTCACCTAAAGAAAACCGTGAAATCCCGCCACTGCGCTATGAAGATGTTTACCGCCTGAAGCAGGACCGTCCGGAACTGACCATTGAAATAAATGGCGGGATTAAAACCTACGCAGACACGCTTGAACATCTCAAGCATGTTGATGGCGTGATGATTGGCCGCGAAGCCTATCACAACCCGTACCTGTTAGCTGAGCTGGGGCAACTATGGAATCTCGAAGCACCGGACCGTTTTGAGATCATGCAACAGATGCTGCCTTATATTGCCCAACGTATGGCTGAAGGTGCCCCCTTGTCGATTATTACCCGTCATATTTTAGGTTTATTCCAAAACTTGCCAGGTGCACGCAAATGGCGTCAGGCTTTAAGTGGTGGCAATGCCAAAACGCTAAAAGATGTAGAAACAGCATTATCGAATATTCAGGAAGCCATGCAGCGCACTGAAGATTATCTGCGTGAACATCAAGTTCAGCCTTAAAATCAAAAAGCACCGAGATCCGGTGCTTTTTGATGACCTAAAATAAAAATTAGTGGGTATAGGCCGTAATATTTCCGACCGGAATCGGTTCTTCATCATAGGAAGCCGCTTGCAGGACAGGTTCTGTAACTGGGCGGACATCTGGCCCTAACTCAATGCTGGTAGGTTCATTCACAGGTTCCAGATCATCGAGTGATGAAGCTAGCTGTTCCAGTTCACGATCCAGTTGCTGACGATATTTCTCAATCTCGATTTCATCGATAAAGGCAAAAGCATCATCTTCAATGGCCCAGCTATAACCACCATTCACCTTTGAAATTTTGACATTAATGGGATATTCATTGCCCTGATAATTCAGATGTGAAACTGCTTCAAACTCATTGCCTTTGCGATGGCGGATTTTTACATTTACCACAGTCAGACGATAATGCTGATAATTGGGATTGGCATTAAATTCTTGCTGCATTTGCCCTTGAATATTTTTGGCCAGTTCATCAATCGATACAAAATAGCTGCATCCAGCCAGACAGGCGATCATCAATATCATTATGATTTTTTTCATCCCGCCCCCTTGTGTTCTCTCACTGCTTTACAGATGTGTAAAACTTTTCATCTTTGGATTATTCTGTGATCCATTTTACACTTTTTTTAAATAAATGAATAAATAAATCCTTAGTCTATAAAGTCGTTTTTATTTTTATGTCATACCGATTTTTTTAACTTAATAGTAAAAAACTGATAATAAAAAGCCCTAAACCAGTCAGGGCTTTAACCGTCATTGAAAACTTAAAAATCATCTTCTGCAGCAGGATCATGGTGCAAGGCATCATGGATCGCTTGAACCAACTGCTGGGCGATTTCCTGTTTAGAAGCTTTGTCCAGATCACGCTTATCCAGATGATAGTGTTCGGCAAAGAATACCGTCATAGCATTTTCATCGGATGCAAAACCAATATCCGCACGCGAAACATCATTACAAGCAATCATATCCAGTTTTTTAGCTACCAGTTTGCCCGCTGCATATTCTTCAATATTACGGGTTTCTGCAGCAAAGCCCACCATAAATGGACGTTTTTCCTGCTGTGCGATGGTCGCCACAATATCCGGGTTCTTTATTAAAGCAACATTCAGCTCATCGCCTGCTTTTTTGATCTTATGCTCAGCTATCTGTGCGACACGATAATCAGCTACTGCAGCGGTCGCAATGAAGATGTCACAGCCCTGCTCCAGCATCTGCATACTTTCATTCAGCATTTGTACTGCCGAAGAAACATTTCTACGTTTGACACCATTCGGTGTATCCAGACTTACGGGGCCAGCGATCAGGGTCACATTCGCTCCAGCCGCATAACAGGCCGCTGCCAATGCAAAACCCATTTTCCCGGTACTATGGTTGGAAATATAACGTACCGGATCAATCGCTTCACGGGTCGGACCAGCTGTAATCGTGACTTGCTTGCCCGCCAGCATGCCAAATTTTTCTGCAATCGCGCGCTGTGCCTTATGAAAATACTCAGTGACCTGACGTGCCAGATCTTCCGGTTCCGGCATACGTCCCAAGCCTACATCACCACAGGCTTGCGAACCGGCATTCGGCATAATCACATGTACGCCATCTTCAATCAAAGTCGCCAGATTACGCTGTGTCGCTTTGGCAGCCCACATCTGCTGGTTCATCGCTGGTGCTACCCAGACCGGTGCATTGGTAGCCAGATACAAAGTGCTGAGCAAATCATCTGCAAGACCTGCAGCAAATTTTGCCAGCGTGTCGCAACTGGCTGGCGCTACCAACAACAGATCAGCCCAACGTGCCAGCTCGATATGCCCCATGCCCGCTTCTGCTTCAGGATCCAGCAACTCGGTATGTACCGGATTGCCTGACAAAGCTTGAAAGGTCAAAGGAGTAATGAAAGCCTGTGCGCCTTGAGTCATGACAACCCGCACATTAAACCCGGCATCTTTCAGACGTCTAACCAGAATGGCACTTTTATAGGCAGCAATACCGCCAGTGACTGCTAAAATGATATTTTTATGAGGAATTACACTTAGATCAAAGCTCACGAACAGCTTACCTTTCTGTTGCAGTGGGGCTCACAATAGCATTAAATAATTGCATTCCCAAGAGATCAGCTTCAGGGAAAACTCATAATTCATAATAAATAAGTCTAATAACTATGCGATTTTCAATCAAAAACTGGCCTGAACTGGAACGGCCGCGGGAACGTTTAATTCAATTTGGGGCAGAAAGTTTATCTGATGCGGAACTGCTGGCCATTTTTCTCCGATCAGGTTCACAACAGCATTCAGCCGTAGAATTAGCCCGACTACTGATTCAACATTTTGGCCATTTAACTGCTTTACTCGATGCACCCTTACAGGAAGTCAGTCAGTTTCATGGTATGGGTATCAGCAAATATACCCAACTGATGGCGGTTAAAGAATTAGGACGGCGTTATACTGCCGAGCATCTTAAACAGGATGCCTTAGAACTAAGTAATTCAAAAAGACTGCGGGATTATTTACGTTTCGAATTATTGGGTGAAAATCAGGAAGTGTTCGCGGTCCTGTGTCTGGACGCCAGTTTAAGGAAAATTGCGTTTAAAAAGCTGTTTTATGGCTCTGTGAATGCATGTGATATTTCAATTAATCAGTTGCTCAGATATGCCATTACCCAACAGGCAACTTCAATTGTGATTGCGCATAATCATCCCTTGGGCCAAGCCACTCCTTCTAAGGCTGACCTGTATCTGACCCGCCAGATTCAACAGGCATGTCGACTGGTCGATATCCGTTTAATTGATCATTGTATTATTGCTCTGGAAGGCAGTTTTTCCTTTGCTGAGCAGCAACTCATCAAACCTGAAGCCTAAGGGGGAATAGCACTTGACAAAGCAGCTACAACTCAAGAAGATCATGAAAAAAATTGTGATGATTCCAATAAATGATCGTACGTGACCAGCAGGACGTTTTTAAATTATTATTTTCCTGGCGAGGAACGATTTTACCTAAGGTTCTACCTCCTTTAGGCGTGGTCATGCTGATTTCAGCCATTATTGGTGGTTTTTCACGTGTAGGTTACTTTCATTTTCCAGAACTCCCTCTCGTTGGCTTTACCCTCATCGGTGTGGTGCTGTCTATCTTTCTCGGATTTAAAAACACTGCCTGTTACGACCGCTGGTGGGAAGCACGTAAACTCTGGGGTATTCTGATTGCCAATGCACGTCATTTTGACCGTGACTGCCGGATGTTGTCCCAAGGTCGTCGTGAACGTGTGATTCAGCATGTCATCGTTTTCGCAAATGTCCTGCGTGACCGTCTACGCCATCAGACAGCCAATCCGACTGAGCTAGTGGAAACCAGTGGAATGAGCCAGCAAGCAATTACTCAGCTTTATCAACAGGCCAATGCCCCGCAATATACCTTGAGTCTGATTCAATGGGAGCTGATGCAGGCTCTCAAAGAAGGTGAAATCTCTGACATCATTTATATGCAGATGAATAATCATGTCGCGGAACTCAGTATTGTGCAGACAGGTTGTGACCGGATTGCGACGACTCCTTTACCTTTTGCTTATTCAGTTCTGTTGAATCGTACTGTTTATTTCTTCTGTTTTATTCTGCCGTTTAGCCTTGGTGCAACCTTAGGTTTATTCACCCCTTTTCTGGTCGGCATTCTCGCTTATACCTTCCTAGGACTGGATGCTTTAAGCTCAGAAATTGAAGAGCCTTTTGGTACACAAAGCAATGACTTACCACTTGATTCTATGGTTCGTACTATTGAAATTGAACTCTTGGGAACTTTAGGTAAACCGACACCACCACCGATTCAGGCTCAAGATAATAATTTGCTTTAATAGATTACCTCTCTTATCAAAAGAGAGAACTCTTTCACACTGGGATGCGTAGCAGTGTTGCGACTACTGCTTAACGCATTAAACAAAACTCTCCCAGATCCCGATCTGCCCTGGTTTTAGGCTTGGGACTTGGCCCAGTTTAACCCAAGGCATATTATCGCCATGAAAATCACTTCCGATCGAAACTTTCAAACCTTGTTCTGCAATCATCCGGTCGACCATCTGACGGGTTGAACTTGGATCAATGGCTGGCGGTAGCTCCACCGCATCTCCACCAAACTTGGCGAAGATCTCGATCAGATAGCGAATATTGGTGGCTGATAAGTCATAACGGGTTGGATGAGCTAGCACGGCAAAGCCACCGCTGTCATGTATGACCTGAATGGTTTCTTCCAGACCCAGACCATCAAATTTGACATAAGCCTTTTTACCTTCCTTGATGTACTTATCAAAGGCCTGCTGTGGACGGGTCACAATGCCTTTTTCTACCAGCGTTTTGGCAATATGGGTTCGGGTAACCCGATCAGGAATATTGTCAACTTTGGCAATCACGTCAGCATAAATATTCTGGCCTATTAAAGGAACCAGAAGATCACAGATCTGTTTAGAGCGTTCGGCACGAATGATCTTCTGCTGATTGAGGGCTTTTTGTAACGGCTCAGGATTCTGAACATTGAGTGCCACAATATGTACGCCATAATTTTTCTTGGTCGCTGGACGTGACCATTGGCTGGAAATCTCGACTCCAGAAATTATCTTAATCTCATGATTTTTGGCAGCTTCTTCAGCCAGCACCAAACCGTCCATGGTGTCATGATCAGTGAGGGCCAAAGTATGGATAAGTTTGTCCGCAGCCGCTTCGACCAATTGCCGAGGACTCAAAGTTCCATCAGAAATATTACTATGTGTATGTAAATCTACGCCGTGCATCTCTATACTATGACATTTATTTGATCAGATTTAGATACTCTAACATGAAAGCACTTTTAGACTTTGTGCCACTCATTATTTTCTTTTATTTATATAAAACTGTAGATCCAAAAGACACTGACCATCAACTTTTACAATTGATCGGTTCTGCGGGGGGTGTCGACAATAACAATATTCTCGTTGCAACTACGGGTCTGATCATTTCCATGCTGGTGGTTTATGGTGCGTTATTTGTCATGCAAAAATTCCGCCTGGACAAACAGCAATGGATCGTTCTGTTTATGACAGTGATCTTCGGTGGTATTACCCTGATGCTCAGCGACGATTTCTATATCCGTCTTAAAGCTGTATTACTGAATCTGGTCTTTGCCGGCGTCTTCCTATTATCGCCATGGTTTAGCAAAGATAAGAAGCCACTCATCCAGCGTCTGTTTGGACCGGTATTCAATTTGAGTGCCAAAGGCTGGCTTAAATTAAACTATGCCTGGGTCGGTATGTTTACTCTCATGTCATTTCTGCATACTTTCTTCGCCTATTTATGGATGGATGGAAAATATTGGGGCGAATTTACTGCATTCGGTGACATGATCGTGATGTTTTCCTTTATCATTATTCAGTTTATTGTATTACGTAAATACTTTAGAACAGCTGAATAAGTCCAACTACAAACGATAGAGAGTCATCATGCCATTATTCGTCGTTAGCTGTACCGACCGCGAAGGTACAGTTGAAAAACGCCTTGCGATTCGTCCACAACATCTTGCACGTCTGGAACAGTTAGATGCTGAAGGTCGTCTGATTGTTGCAGGTGCCATGCCTAAAGATCCAGCCAATCCACAAGCCGGTTTCTATGGCAGTACCATCATCGTTGATTTTGACAGTCGTGAAGCACTGGATGCATGGTTACAGGATGAGCCATTCCTGAAAGAAGGTGTATACGCGCATATTGATGTGAAACCATTTAACAAAGCATTTCCTAAAGGATAAGGTTCATGCGCGCTGTTACCGCCAGTTTCATTGGCTTTTGTTTCATGATTCCTTCTGCCTGGGCTGTTGAAGTTTCTGCTCCAGCTGCCCCGGCTACACAGCCAGCAGCTACTCTTGTTCAAGCTGTTACCACGCAAGCACCTGCTCAGGGCACTTCTGCACAGCAGGCTGGAATTATTCCAGCAGTTGCGACAACTGCTCAGACTGTTCAGCCGACTGAGAAAAAGCCGCTCACTGCAGAAGAAATTGCCAAGCAGAAAGCCCAGCAAGATGCCAAAGTCAAAGCTTTAGTCAAAGATCAGGCAACGCGTCTACAGCAACTGGAAAAAGCCAATCTGGAAGCCCTGTCACAAAATCAGGAATTGCAGCTCAAGAACGACAATCTCGGGGTTCAGGTACAGGTCCTGCAAAGTGAACGTAGTGCCCAGATGTTTCTCTACGGTGCTGCAACTTTGGCGGTCGGTGTATTACTTGGCTTTCTCATTGCAAGCTATGTTTATACTAAACGTCGCCGTCAGTGGTAATCTATAAGCTTTCCAAATATCTTTAAGGTTGTACCCGTTTTGTCGTATGCAATTCAAACTGCCGATCTGGATTGGCAATTAGTGGATGGCATTGATGTGCCTGTGTCCAAGCAATTTGGTGATGTGTATTTTTCCAAAGACAATGGATTGCTGGAAACCCGGCATGTCTTTTTAAATGGTAATGACCTTCGTACCCGCCTGGCCGATTTAAAACCTTTTGCATATTTCTGTGTCGGTGAAACGGGTTTTGGTACGGGTTTAAATATTCTGGCTTTGTGGCAGCTGTGGCAACAGGTTCGTCCAGATAATCAAAGTCATCTGCATGCAATTTCAGTAGAAAAATTTCCGCTTTCTAAAGCAGATTTAATTCGCGCCTTAAATGCCTGGCCAGAATTGAAGCCACTAGCAGATCAACTCATTTCCCAATATCCAATGCCGATTGCCGGTTGTCATCGTCTCAGCTTTCCTGAAGAACGTTTCAGTCTGGATCTGTGGCTGGGAGATGCACATGATGTCTTTCCTGTTATTGAAAAAACTGCACCAGTTAATGCCTGGTTTCTAGATGGCTTCGCACCTTCGTGTAATCCGGACATGTGGGAAGAAAATGTTTTAAATAACATCGTGCGTTTATCCGAGATCGGAACGACTTTTGCTTCTTTCAGTGTTGCAGGTGTCTTAAAGCGTGGTTTAAAACAGCATGGAATCTCCATTTCCCGTCCACGTGGGTTTGGGCATAAACGTGAAATGCTGAAAGCGATCTGGAATCCTGTTGAAAAAAATAAAGACAGTGAAACGGTTTTAGAGCTGGAAATTGCTCAAAAAAAAACTGAACCAGATCTAGAGAGTCCTACCAGACCTCGTCAAATCGCTGTGATTGGCGCTGGAATCGCAGGTTTAAGTACGGCATTGACATTCGCTCAGCGTGGTCATCAAGTCACGATTTACGACCAGTCAGCGCCTCTTTCAGGCGGTTCCGGCAATCCCCTTGCCCTGCTTAATCCTAAACTGTGTCCAGTTGAGCAAAGTGCTGAACATCTGATGACGGTGGCCTGGCAGCATGCCTTAAATCATTATCAGAAATTTAAAGCTTTTCGCTCAATTCAGGTCAATCAGCTTGCCTTAAAAAATCCTGAACAGCTTTTAGGATTGGTAGATGAATATCCCGCAGACATTCTTTCTGCTCAAAGTGCAGCAGACCAAGAGATTCAAACTGAATTTCCAGCTTTAAAACTATTAGCAGCGGGCGCAGTTTCACCCCATCAACTGCGTGATGAAATTTTGCAGCATCCTCTTATTCAGTATAAACAAGCCCAAATTAGTCATATTGAGGCTGCTGAACAACCTGAGTTATTTGCAGATCAGCAATCCTTAGGCAAGTTTGATCACATCATTGTATGTACCGCACGTGATACCCAGCAATTCTTCAAAAATTATCCAATCCTGAAACCGATTCGTGGACAGGTTAGCTGGGTCAATAATCACGATCAGCCCTTACATCAGGATACAGCCTATAGTTATGGCGGTTACTGTATGCAGCTCAATCCCGAACAACTGATTTTGGGTGCTTCCTTCTATCCAGGCCGGGATGATGCAGAAGTCTTAATAGAAGATCATGTGCATAATTATAAACTTATCCACAGTGTCTTTCCTGAATATGCACAGTTATTACCACCTACCGAAACCTGGCAAGGTCGAGCAGCAGTACGTGCCCAGAGTCAGGATTATTTTCCTTTACTCGGAAAAATGAAAGCAGATGAAGAGATTTATAGTTTTGCTGGTCTCGGCTCTAAAGGTTTTCTATTTGCACCACTGTGTAGTGAAATTCTGGCTGCCCAGATTTTAGGGGAAGCCTGTCCCGCACCTTCGAACTTGGTAAAGAAACTCGACGTGACACGCTTTCAAAAGAAGGTAAAAGCCAAGAAGCCTTATTTTAAGCCTCAAGATTAAAGAGCCTTCCCTTTAATAAAGGGGGAGGAACACTGTTCCGCAAGGGAGAGATTTTAGAAAGAGTTTAACCCCCTCTTTAAAAAAAGGGGCTTTGAAGAAATCTAGACAACAAAAAAGCGCCTGACGGCGCTTTTTTTTCACAAGGTCAATTATGCGCCTTGTTCCAGTGGCATACCTGCATCACGAGCAGCACGAGTACCACCCATCAGGATGACATATTCACGTGAGCTGTCAAAACCTTCTAATTTTTCAGCTGCACGTGGAGCTTTACTCCCACCACCACATAAAATGTAAATCGGTTGATCCGCTGACACCTGAGTCAGGCTATCTGCTGAAAGATCGTTAATGGGCTGATTGACCGCCCCTTTCACGTGTGCTTCAGCATAAGCACTTGCATCTCGTACATCCCAGATTACAGCATTTTCTGGGAACTCAAATGTTGTAATTTCTTGTTTACGGATCATTGCGCACTCCTTTGATGTAAACAACACTTGGCAAATGAAGAAAACATCCCTAGCATCTCAGATATTCTTTCCCTTTGTAAAGGTCTAAACTATGCCTTCTTTCGATATTGTTTCTGAATTAGAAATTTTTGAAGTAAATCATGCAGTTCAAAATACCCAAAAAGAGATTGCAACCCGCTTCGATTTCCGTGGACAGGATGTTTCCATTGAACTGAATGAAAAAAACAAGGAAATCAAAATTAGCACAGAAAGTGATTTCCAATGTGAGCAAGTGTATACCATGCTGGAAAACCATTTCTTCAAGCGTAAAGTGGATATTCAGGCACTAGATCCACAAAAAATGACCGCTTCAGGCAAAAATGTAGTTCAAGTGATCAAGCTTAAAGATGGCCTTGACTCAGATACAGCAAAAAAAATTAATAAGGCCATTAAAGAAAGCGGTATTAAAGTGCAATCTTCTATTCAGGGCGACAAGATTCGTGTGACTGATAAAAAACGCGATACCTTGCAACAAGTGATGGCATTCCTGAAAGAACAACAATTCGGTCTGCCTTTACAGTTCAACAACTTTAAAGACTAAGGCAGCAACGTCTGTAGATGGAATTATGGCAAAGAGCAACCGACTGACCAAACTGGTCAAAGCGACATCAAGACTACCGCAAGGTATGCGTACTTCTTTATTGAGTAAGACCTTTGGCCGAGTGGTTCCAATGGTTGGCTCTGCCAAGATTCGCTATCAGGAAGTCAGTGCATCCAAAGTTGTGGTGAGTATGGTCAATCATAAAGCCATGCAGAACCATATCGGTCAGATTCATGCCTGTGCTATGGCACTATTGGCAGAAACAGCAACCGGCTTTGTGACTGCAATGAATGTACCTGACAGCGCAGTGGTTTTGATTAAAAGCCTAAAAGTAGACTTTAAGCGTCCAACTAAAGGCGCCATGACTGCAGTAGCTACTTTAACTCTTGAACAACAAGAACTCATGCAGAGTTCAGAAAAAGGTGAAACGCTAGTACAAGTTATTGTAACTGATGAATCTGGTGAAGCACCGATTCAATGCGAGATGCTCTGGGCCTGGATCGCCAAGAATCAGTTGAAGCCAGCCTAATTTCAATACAGACAAAAAAATCCCAGATCAATGATCTGGGATTTCTTATTTAAAGAATTATGAGTTCTGCTGAGATTCTGCAAATTTCTGTTTTGCTTCATCCGGAATTGGACGTTTATTGCCTTTGACATCCACTGCGACAAAGGTAAATACCCCTTCAGTCACGCGTACAGGTGCACGTGAGTTATCATGACTGTCCCATACTTCGATTTGCATCTGGATTGAGGTATTACCAACTTTTAGAATTTTGGTATAGCAGCTAATGACATCGCCGACTTTCACAGGAACCAGGAAGGTCATCTGGTTAATCGAAATCGTTGCACAGCGTCCTTTACTAAAGCGCTCTGCATGAATTGCTCCCGCCAAGTCCATTTGTGAAACAATCCAGCCACCAAATACATCTCCACTCCAGTTGGTATCCGCAGGCATTGCAATCGTCTGCAGGGAAAGTACTCCCTCTGGTTTAATATGAGAATCTGTCACTTGAACTCCAGGCTTTTTAAATTAGGATTGAGCATTATTTAACTGCTGATCAAGCCACTTTTGTAGTTCGCTTGAACGTAATGCACCGCTTATTCTAGCAATTTCATTGGTTTTATTCATCAAAACCAGCGTCGGAATACTACGCACATTAAATGCTGAGCTTAATCGCGGATTGGCTTCGGTATCAATTTTAGCAAATACCACCCGTGGATTTTCTTTTGCTACAGCAGCAAAATGCGGTGCCATCATTTTACATGGACCACACCAGTCTGCCCATAGATCAATCAGGATGGGAAGATCACTATGGGTGACAAACTGACTAAAGTTCTGTTCATTTAGCTCAATCGGCGCCAGTGGAACCAAAGCCTGATGACACTGACCACATGCTGGATCGGCCGTTAATTTTTCTTCAGGCACACGATTTTTAGCCTGGCAATTCGGGCATACAATGATCATCTAGCGCACTCCAATATGTTGATGTAAGAATTCTAATTGGGTCGAGACTGCTTTTTCAAACCATTCACCATGATAAATATCAAAATGCCGCATATTCCACTCATGATATTGTACAAATGGTGCAATATTGGTTGCGGTTTCCCGGCTAGCTTCAATGGGAATCAGGCTGTCTTGTTGTGCTGCGATAAACAGGACAGGAATAGTGATTTTGCGGACTTGCTGAATAGGACGATAACGCATCAATTTAAAGAATACCCGGGCTGGGATATGACCACTCCAGTAATAATCTGGATTCACAATGGATAGATACCCTTCATAACTGTCTTGTGTCGGCATAAAACAGAGTTCATTACGATCAACCACCGGCAAGGTCTTGGGAGCCATTCCGACCTTTGCTCCCATATAATCCTGACTGGAAATCTTCAGGGCTTTAGGCAATTGCTGCAAAGGATAAAGTTTGGCACTTTCTGCCCCATCTACAAAGGGTACCTGGACCATTACCGCCTGAATATTTTTTAGTTCTGCGGCCAATGTCAGCACATGCCCGCCACTCAATGCTGTTCCCCATAACACAATCCGTTTAGCATCAATGGATTTACGTACCTGCAAATGCTGAATCATCGTACGCCAGTCTTCAATTTGAGCACTGATCGATACCAGTTCACGCGGACGTCCGGTACTGCCTCCCCAATAGCGATAATCAAACAGAACCACCGCATAACCTGCACTGGCAAAACATTGGGCATATTGTACCAGTTTAAAATGACGTAAAGCCGCTAGGCCATGAGCCATCAGGATCACAGCTGGTTTGTCAATTTGTTGAGGACGATAGAAATCCGCAGCAATCACTTCCTGACCGCTTTTGACATACAGTGGTTCGACTGTATAGGCGTACATACGCGCTCCATTGCGTTATTTTATAGTTGTAATCGTTTATAAATTTTTCAGAACTAGGCCATCATGTTTTCAGCTTAATGCTATCATAAAGCATATCAAGATAAATGACATAATGGAGTGACATCATGAGCGAAAATGTAGGCTTTGCTGGCCAAATTGGTCCTGAACATATCTCTCAAGTAGTTGAAAAAGGTTTTAAATCAATTATCAATAACCGTCCAGATATGGAAGGTGGCCCTGAACAGCCAACCAGCGTACAAATTGAGGAAGCTGCTCGTAGTGCAGGTCTGGATTATGTTTTCCAGCCAGTAGTTGCTGGCCAGATTACCGAGCTGGATGTGCGCACCTTTGCTAACCATTATAACGAATTACCAAAACCGATCTTGATGTTCTGCCGTACAGGAAATCGCTCCAATAATTTATATCAGTTAGCGAAACAGATGGATCTGCTGGATGACTAAGGTATTTGGGGAAATGTACTTTTAGTCAACATCTCCTTTTAGTTTCAGAGATCGGCCTATGTATAAATTCTTACTGGTTATATGTTGCAGTCTTGCATTGATGGGTTGTAATTCAATGAATTTTAAGCCTACTGTGGGTGTCAGTGTGGGAACTTCTATTTAATTTTTTGAATTTTAGCTCCTATGAATTTTAGCTCCTATAAAAAAACAGCGCCGAGGCGCTGTTTTTTTTGAATTATAGGTAAATTTTATCTACAATTCATTAAATTTTAGGGTGTACACTCCGAGGTATTTGTACCAAATGGACTAATTGCATTAATCGAATAAATTCCATTGAAATCCTTATCATTACCTTGCTGGTTACGTAAAAGATGAGGATAACTATTTGACATTCTATACGAATTTGATTCTGCTGTAGCATCAATACGTACATTTAACCATTGAGCATACGTTTTTGGATAAGTTATTACAAAATTAATTTCACCTGAATTATTTGTAACCCCAGTCCATGTCGCATCATTACTTGCCTTAAACTTAACAACATCTAACGCTACATTCGCATTTGTGACTTGGGTAACATCTACAGCAAAGTTACAGTGCAAGCTCTGATTAACTAATTCAGGATTAGCAGCATCATTACCTTGATAATATCTTTGACCAGCAAACACCCATTTCATTTCACTAGTTGGAGGAGTTATGGAATTTGTTGGTGCTAATGCCCATAAATTTTGCCCTCTAATATAACTTTGAGGTTTAATTTCAAAGCTTACATTCTGTTCTTTTACTAAATTTCCAAGTTCATCTTTTACTGTAGCTTTTAACGTTTGCTCATAAGCATTACCATTGGCTATAGGTTCTAAATGATTATCTGTAATATTAATCACTAGATTGTTAACAGATTTTCTGACTACATCCAGTATATGAGTTTGGGTAGCACCTGAAAAACTTGCACTCAGCTCCAAATCTTCATTGATAAAAGCAGTCTCAGTATAATTACGACGTAAGCTTTCATCAATTTTAATTATGAATTCAGCTTCACCATTATTATTTGTCACAATCCCGGAAGCGCCTTGAATATAAGCTCCATTGAAGTTCGAGTTCTTTAAATTCAATGTAATATATTCATTAGAAACTGCTCCACCAAACTGATCACGTAAATTCACAGTAATTGTTGCGGTTCCATCTACAACATTAATAGTTGATTGACTAGGTTTAATGAACAGGCTGTATCTTGGTGCAGTAGAAGTTGGATCTGTAACATTTAAATGAAGAACCTGCTTCACATCAATACCATTCGTAGTATTAGTTGCATCTAAGGTAATACCACTTGCTATCAAAGCATCTTTATCAAAACCTTCTTTTGGAATATATAGGGTGAAGAAGCCTCGTCCATCTTCATCAGTTTTGACAGTCCATTTCTCAGCAATATTTTCTGGTAAAGGATGATTATTTTCATCAGAAGTATTTTCTTCAGTAATAAAGCCTACATTTTTACCTGTGGTAGTGTTTGTCTTACGTACAGCCAAGGTGACTTCTTCATTACGTACAGGATTATTAGAAGCATCGAGTAAACGTACAACGACAACTGTTCTGTCATCACCTGGATTCAAAGTGTTTTTAAAACTATTGATTTCAAGATGGTTTGGGTTTTCGACATCTTCAACTGTAAACGGTAAAATAGCAGGAATTTCATTACCTTTTGGATCTCGAATTACACCTGTAACTCGAATAGATTGTAATATATCCGTCGTTATACCTTTTGGTACCTCTAAGGCAAATTCAATTGAACTATCTGCTGGTATAAGCACACCCTCTATATCAACACCATTGGCTTTTAACTTAACACCAGCATCGATCGCTTCTTTATTCAAGCTTAATCGCATCGGTGTACCTGTAACAGTATTAATCCCCATTTCATCTTTAACAGCTGCATACACTTTAACTGTTTGTCCAGCTGTCACTGTTTTTACATCTGATGTTAAACGTGGATTTAAAGCATTTGCTGGAGCGGTGATACCAATTACACTTGTTTGCTGTAAACGATCGCCATTATTTAAGTTCGTACCAACTACTGCAAAGACAATACCATTTTTGATCAAACTAGCATCATATGCGCCCTCAGAAACGGTAACCGTAAATTCAGCTTCACCCTTACTGTTAGTTTGAGTTGGTACATTGCTTAATGTCACACGACTAGAAGTTAAACTAGATAGTGCAACTGCGATAGGCGTGTTTGGAATTGTATTAACAGCTTTATCAACTGCTTTAATTTTGACGCGTGTTTCACCACCAAGAACAGAAATTGTATCTAATGGCTTATCATCTACTGTCGTAAAAATAAGATTCGCTAATTCAGGTAAAATAACCTTAGCTTTATCTAACTCAATTTTACGAACCAGCGTATATTCAGAACCATCCGCACGTCGTGCAGTTGCTGTAAATTCAAGATCATTTGCAGCTAAGTTTTCAATTTCTGTATCACTTTGAGGATTGAGTGTCACTTTAAATGTTGCAAGACCTTTATCGTCTGTCATGACTTGAGATGGTGTGTTGAAACTTACACCATTACTTAAAGCAGCTTCATTTAGACCAAGTGAAACAACTTGGTTTGCAAATGCCTTACCTTCAGTATCTTTTGCATTAATCGTCACTTGGATTGTCTTAGGTGTATTCACATCCAATGCAACTACATAATCAGATGCATCTAAGGTAAAGTAATCTAGAATCTGCCCGGCATTTGGTGATTTAAAGTTCAAGGTTTGAACAGCAGCTTTACCATTGCTGGTGGTCGCCGTGATACGAACACCAGGACTTACCAACTTAATCTGCTCTTGAGTACCTGCAACTTTATATTCAAACTCAAAATAAGCGTAACCATTGGCATCAGTAAGCTTAGTTGCTTCACCTGTTAAAGTTAACTGTGCTGTTTTTAACTGCGCTAGGGTTAAATCCGGTGTATCAATCGTAACTTTGGCACCCTGTAAAGCACCCTTATCAGCAGATAACGCTTTTACTGGAATAATGATTTTTTGATCTTTTGAATAATCAAATGCTTGTGTAATTGGATCAATTAAAACTTCTGCAGGTGTAGACTCAACATCAGGAGCTCTTAAATCAATACGGCGAGAAGCTTCATAATTCGAACCATCAGCACGTTTAGCTGTTAATGTAACCTGTAAATCACCAGTCACATCATCAATCAGCTTTTGCACTTCCGCTCTATTACGTGGCAATGCCTTAAAGGTAAAGGTTACATATCCATCAGCATCCGTTTTTTGCGTAAAGGTTTGTGCACCAACATTCGCACCTGTTGGATCAAGTAAATAAACACCATTATTATGGGCTTGTTCATTATAGCTGATCGTTACATCTTGATTAGCAAGTGCTTTACCACCCACATTAATTGCACGTACCTTAACGGTAATATCAGTTTGTACGTTTTCTTCAATCGCAGCATAACCATTTGTATCAATAGAAATATAATCTAATGCTTCTGAAGTTAAAGACTCTCTAAAGTTCAATTTTGTCGTCTGTGTTTTTCCATTTGCAGTTACAGTAACAGTTACACCATTTAAGATCTCACGCTGTACTGTAGATTTTGCATATTTATATTCAAATACAAATGTCGCATAGCCGTCATCACCAGTAAACTGTTCAGCTGCTCCATTTAAACTAAAGTTGAGTTGTGCTAATTTCGCTTGAATATCAGTTGTGATTGCAACTTTTTCATTTTTCAGCGTACTGCCAGCAGCATCTAATGCTTTAACGCGTACTTGAATCGTATGATCTTGAGTATAGTCAAATGAATTTAAGATTGGATCAATAACTAAAGTCTCAACTTTAGATTCAACTTGCTCTTCGGCTTGTACTAATTCAACTTTACGTTGAGCTTGACGAACAGATCCATCAGCAACTGCAGATAAGACTTTTACTGTTACGCCATTTGTCAATAATGCTTCTAATTCCTGTTGGTTCTTTGGATGCACACTGAATTCAAATTTTGCATAACCTTCTGCATCAGTTGCTACTGATGAAACTGTAAGAAGATTAATACCATTTTCATTGGTCAATTCAATCTGAACATTTTGATTTGCCAAAACTGAACCATCAGTACCTTTTGCAAGCACTGATAATACAACTTTAGTTTCTACATCCGTATCAATGACAGCTTTACCAATCATATCAATGACAAGATAATCAAGCGTATTAGTTTGAGTTTCGGCAAAGTTAATAACTGTGCGCTGCTCTTTACCATTTGCAGTCGCCAATAACGCTACACCTTTCAATGCAAGGGTTTTTTGCTCTGTAGATTGTGCATCGTAGTTATAGCTAAATTCGAAGACAGCATAGCCTTGATCATCGGTATATTGCTCAGCAGCACCATTTAAACTTAAATTAAGTTTTGCTAATTCTGCACTTGAGATGTTTTCAGGACGCAATGTAATTTTTTCATTACGTAATGCGCTACCATCTTCACCAATCGCCTTCACTCGTACCGCAATGGTATGATTTTTACTGTAATCATAAACACTAATAGGATCAATGATCAGATAATCAACTTCACTTGGTGCTTCTGCTTCTGACTTATAAAGTTCAACTTTTCTTGATACTTTGTATGCAGAACCATCTACACGCTGTGCAGATAAACGAACATTCAAACCAGATGCAAGCAATGCCTCTAATTCAGATGCATTTTCTGGTGCAATGTTGACTTTAAATGTGGCTTGTCCTTGTGCATTGGTCACAACTTCTGTCGCAGAATTAAATGAAATACCACTATTGGTTTCTGTTTCATTCAATTCAATTTTCACAGTCTGGTCTTTTAATGCCTGACCATTTGTTGCCAATGCAGTTGCTGTAATCGTCACTTCTGTTGGTTTATCGGTTGAGATAACTGCACGACCACCTGTAGATACCACTAAATAATCAAGATTGATTTCTTGTTCATTTGCAGGTGCTTTAAAGTTAATAATCGTATTATTCGTCTTTCCATTAGCAGTTGCTTTAATTTCAAAACCATTTAGCAGTTTCTTTTGTGCAGGAGACTGTGCATTGTATTTATAGTCAAATGTGAATGTCACGTAACCATAATCATCAGTCAGTTTCGTCGCATCGCCAACAAGACTTAAATTCAGATCAGCTAACTCTTGTGCACTAAGGGCTGTCGTTAAGCTCACTTTTTCATTACGTAAAGACTGACCAGCTTGACCAATCGCTTTCACGCGTACTTGAATTGTTTGGTCTTTTGTATAGTCATATGCTGCTTGTAACGGATCGATTAGTAGTGAAGATACTTGCGATGCTTGCTCTTGCTCAATAAGCTTAATCGTTCTTAGCGTTGTATATTCAGAACCATCTTTTGCAGTTGCTTTAACAGCGACTGTTACACCACTCGCAAGCAATGCATTCAGTTCATCTTTATTCTTTGGTTTCGCATTTAAAACGAACTCCGCATTACCTAATGCATCTGTAACTAGGTTATTAGAGGTCGCATACGTTACGCCATTTGAAACTGCAGTATTATCAATACCAATACTAATACGTTGGTTAGCTAAAACCTTACCATCTGTACCCATTGCCTTGACACGGATCTTGATCGGTGTATCTGTAGTGGTCGAAATTAAGGCTTGTCCATCTGTATCGACAGTAAAGAAACTTAAGTCGATACTATCGCTCGGAGCCTTAAAGTTAATGCGAATATTACTGACCTTACCATTTGCCAAAGCATTGAAAGTAAGACCTTTTTTCGCAAGTTCTTCTTGTTCAGGCGTTTCGTTATACTGGTAACTAAGTTTAAACGTTGCATAACCTAATGCATCAGTGATTTGTTCTGCTTGGGTCGTAAAACTTAAGCCTAACTGCTGCATCTTCTGATTAGTTAGGGCAGATTTTAATTGAATTTTTTCTTTTGCTAATGGGCTTCCATTGACATCTAATGCTTTTACACGAACGGTAATTTCTTGATTTTGCGTATAGTCAAAACGGGTTAAGATTGGATCTACCATGAGGTAATCCACTTGACTCGTTCCAGTGTCAATAATCGAGTTTGAAACTAAATCAATTTTACGAGTAACTGAATGCTTAGAACCATCATTACGATAAGACACTACTGCAACAGTTAGGCCTTTTTCAATCAAGGTATTTAATTCAGTCAAATTACGTGCTGCAACTTTTAATTTAAATTCAATTTTACCTTGTGCATCCGATACAAGCTTAGTTGCCGTGGCATATGAAACACCATTTGAAATCGCAGTTTCATCAATACCAATAGCTAATTCTTGATTTGCAAGAACTGCACCATCAACACCAAAGGCTTGCGTACGTACTACAATTTCAGTTTGTTGATTAAGTGCAATTTGAGCTAAACCATCAGTATCTAAAGTAAAGTAATCAAGGCTGACTTTGTCACTGACACTCTTTGTATTGAAGTTAACTTTAATCGTTTGAGTCTTTTGATTAGATAATGCCGTGGATGTAAAAGTAATCCCTTGCTTAGCCAACGCTTGCTGTTCTGCAGATTTATTATATTGATACTTATAAACAAACTTTGCATAGCCATCTGCATCTGTTAAAACTTCAGCATCTGTACTTAAACTTAGACTCAACTTATTCAGCTGATCATCTGAAAGTAAAGATTTAATTGATACTTTTTCATTTTTAAGAGGGCCACCTTTTTCACCAATTGCTTTTACTTTAATTGTAATGTCTTGGTTCTTGGTAGGATCAAAGTTTTCATTAATTGGGTCAATTAAGAGATACTTAACTGCTTCAGTTGCAACAGCCTTATCTTCAACAACAATTTTAATATTATTGCTAATACCGTTATCTGTTGTAAACGTCGCTGTGATCCCTGAAGCCTTTAATGCTTCTACAGCTGCTGCTGTTTGCGATGCTGGTGTTTTAATTCTGAAAGTGACATAACCCTCTGCGCCGACAGACTGACTTTCATTTAAATCAAAGTTAACACCATCACTACTGCCTTCTAACTTAACAGCATTTGCTACAGCTTCGCTATTCAAGGTAAGTTTGATTTTACCTTTTTTCGCAGCATGTCCATTGTTCGCAATCGCTTTTACCTTAATTTCAACACTGTCAGACATTGCATTGATTTTATAAGATGAAGCGATTTCTAAACGTTGAATAGCTTCTTGATCGGTTGCACTATCATCTGCAGTAATGACATCAACAGTAATGGTCGCGAATTTCTCAGGGTTCTCTAGGAAAGTTGCTTTAAGTTCAATCCCTTCATCCTTCAAAGCAAGTGGTGTATCAGAATTACTTTTTAGGATAAATTCCGCATAACCTTGTGCATTTGTAATGGCTTCAGTTTTATCCAAGGTTACACCACGACCAGATTGATTGGTCTCCAGGCGAACTTTTTTACCTGCTAAATCTTGTTTATTGGAATTTTTGGCATATACACGAATACGTGCTTCGCCATTTTTTGCAGCAATCGGTGCATCAGGCTTAATAATTTCAAGTTTATCGACAATTGTTGCAATATCTTTAAATGTTAGAGACGTAGTTGCTTGCTTTTCTGCACGATGCTCATCAATGAGTTTAAAGTTTAGTGTTTTAGATGTATCTACAAGCTGTTGAATTTGTGCCGCAGTTAAATTTTTATTTGCTACAAGTTTAAAATTTGCTTTACCTTCACTATCTGTCTGTACAGATGATCCGTTGCTAATTACAAACAATCCTTGTAACTCAGCAGGTAAAGACAATTCAACGGTTTGTCCTGACTTAGAACCACCCTTTGGATCAGTCACTTGGACAAAAAATTCAACTGCCCCATTTGGTAAATCAATCGTAAGGCCTTGTGGCACATCTAGAGTATAATCACTAACAATTACACTAGATTTTTTAATATTAAGGGTATATACCTGTTTAACTTGTGTGCCATCTACAGTTGCAGTTAATTGTACTTTACCAGATTCAATATTAATTGAAGGAATTTTAAGCTCAAAAATAGCAATGCCATCTTCAGCTGTAGCAACTAAGGAACTTTTGCTTGTTACACCTAATTTATCTGAATCATTAATCGCTAATCGTACATTTTTGCTAGAAATTCCACCTTTATCTGCATTTAAGACCTGAACAGCAATTTGTACAGTTGAATTATCTACAACCTGAACAATATTTTGGCCACTCGAATCTTGCAAACTAATATTCAAGCTTTCTGGAACTTGGGCTGTATTATCTGTAGATTCATTGCCGCCTCCATTATTTCCACCTGTATTTGGTTGACTATTATTGTCATTATTATAGTAACCGTCACTCCCCCCCCCGCCACATGCAACTAAAGAAATCGATGTTGCTAAAACAGTCGTGTTAACCCCTAATTTTTTTAAATTTATAAACAAACTCATGTTTTTTCCCACTGCATATAATAGTTAAGCTGCCATAAAAGTTAATCTTCTGGCTTTTACACAAAATTTACTCAAAATATCAAAAATAAGCAATCTAGTTACATAATTTACATCAGAAACATTGTAAATCATGCATATAAATATTCATGTTCTGAGAATTGGTAAGCATTTTATGTATGACATTATTATTATCGGCGCAGGAACAGCAGGAATCAGTGCCTATAAAGAAGCTATTAAACATACCCAAAATATTTTAATTATTAATGCCGGTTCATGGGAGACTACATGTGCTCGTGTAGGCTGTATGCCGAGCAAGCTTCTAATATCTTCTGCTAACCGTATGCATGAGATAAAAAATGCAGAAACCTTGGGATTACAACATGATGCTGTAGTAAATACCTCCACCGTTATGGATCGCCTGCATAAGCTTCGTGATCATTATATTCGGGCTACTTTAAAAGAAGTTGAACAATGGGATTCAACTCATAAAATATCGGGGCACGCAAAATTTACTAATGCTCAAACAGTCCAAGTAGAGGGAAAATTTTATCAAGCTAAAAGTTTTATTATTGCAGTAGGCTCTCGACCAAATTTTGATGACACCTTAAAAAATGAACTAAGCGATAAACTCCTGACTTCTGATGAAATCTTTGAGCTTTCACATTTACCCAAATCCTTAGCAGTGATTGGTAGTGGCATTATTGCAATTGAATTGGCTCAAGCCATGCAACGTTTAGGGGTACGTACTACTATGTTTGCTCGTAGTCAGAAAATAGGTGCACTCACTAGTCCAACTCTACAAGCTTTGGTTAGAGAGCAGTTAAATAACGAACTAACTATCAAATTTAAAACTTTGCCTAATCAAGTCAAACTCCTTAATGATCAGGTAAAAATTGACTATATAGAGAACGATCAAAAGCAAAGTATTGAAGTAGATTATGTACTCTCAGCCACTGGTCGTAGCTCTAATTTGGATCGATTAGATTTAGAGAAAATTAATCTTGAATTCCATGATGTTAAAAAGCTACCTATCAATAAAAAAACCAAACAATTAGAAAACTTACCCATTTTTATTGTTGGAGATGCAGCCCCTGATGTCCCAATTCAACATGAAGCTGCCCATAATGGTAAAGAAGTAGTCCAAAACTGCTTAAATTTTCCAGATGTTCAGCCTATTTCTTCCCTGACTCCTTTGGCAATTGTATTTAGCCAACCAGAAATGGCGATCATTGGACAAAGTTTCAAACAGTTAGAAGAAAAAAATGCAGAATATATTAGAGGCTTTGTATCTTATGAAAGACAGGGACGCGCATTAATCCTTGCTGAAAATAAAGGTGGAGCTGAAGTATATATAGATAAAAAGTCAGGAAAATTATTAGGCGCCGAACTATTCTGTCCTCAAGCCGAACATCTAGCACACATGCTAGCCTGGATGATTGATGCAGAGCAAGATATTCATCAGATTCTGGCAAAGCCTTACTACCATCCGACTTTAGAAGAAGGACTAAGAACAGCATTTAAACATGCTCGTCGTCAGCTTGATCAACAGGAAATAATTGAAAATTCTTAAATATATTAAAGAAGTATTAATAGATAAAATTTAATTACTTCAAACAATATGGTGCAGCTAATAGCTCTGAAGTTTTGGCTGCTCCTTATTACTCCTTAACTCATTTTTTAGATCAGAAAATATCAATAGAAAAAGTTGTAACTATTTAAACCCCACGCATAAAAAAAGCCCC